>DAOTUR010000878.1:0-20241 GCA_034436915.1 Anaerolineae bacterium | reverse complement strand
GGCTCACGCCAGATGTGTCGGACAGACAAGTACGGCTTTCCTGCCCGCCATCGCCTGCGCCAGAAACGTCATTTCGGGTTTCAAACAGGTCATATCGTCAAGGCCATTGTGCCAACTGGCAAGTATGCGGGAACCCATGTCGGACGTGTTGCTTGCCGCGCCACAGGAAGCTTTGATATTGTGACAGCCGCAGGCAAAGTGACGGCATCGCACAAACATCTCAAGACGCTTCACCACTCTGACGGCCACACTTACCAGAAAGGACAAGGCGCACTCCCTCCCCATGCCTCAAGGCAGGGGTCTCTCGCGCCGATTCGATGATTGCCAGTGTGCAGGGCGTGATTGCTCACCGTGAGCATAACAGCGTTGTGATAGTCGTGGGTGGCGTGGGGCTGGACATTACAACGACGCACACCGCGACGGAATTATGCCAGGAGGGAGAGACCGCCTTTCTCTATACGCGCCTCATCGTCCGTGAAGACATGCTGGCGCTGTATGGCTTTGCCAGCGAATCCGAGCGCGAGATGTTTGATATTCTGCTCAAGGTGAGCGGCGTCGGCCCCAAGCTGGCGATCCACATCCTCAGCAGCCTCAGCCTCGATAATTTGCGTTCAGCCATTGCCAGCGACAAACCCGATATGCTGATGCGAGTACCAGGCGTCGGCAAAAAGACCGCGCAAAAAATCGTCCTCGAACTCAAGGACAAAATGCCCACCACGATTGATGGGATGCCGATTGGCGAGTTCGACACGACCAACAGCGATGTCATGGACGCCCTCACCAGCCTCGGTTTCAGCATCGTTGAGACGCAGCAGGCTATTCAATCGCTGCCCGCCGCCGCCCCCAAAGATGTGCAGGAACGCATTCGTATGTGCCTACAATTCTTAAGCTCATAGCGCCGTTTTGCGCTTTGTGAAGGGATCTCTACAATTATCATCGACAGGGGCATGACACATTATGCCCCTGAATGCTGTGTCTCGCTCAACATGCTGAGGATCATCCTATGACGTCTGACATCATCGGGCGGCGCATCCCGATTCTGGATAAAGGCTTTATTGAGCTGGTCGATTTTATGCCGCACCCGCTCACGGGCGTCTCCGGCGATCTGGCGATTGTGAATGCGGCACGAGTGTCGTTTCTGGGTGAGAGCAAAGGCGAAGACCGCGATAAGAAGTTGCTGATCTATCTGTTAAAAAATAAACACACGTCGCCATTTGAAATGGTGGAATTTAAGTTCCGGCTCCATGCGCCTCTTGTGACGCTTTGGCAGCTCGTCCGACATCGCACCGCAAGTCTTAACCTCTCCAGCGGACGTTATGTTGAATTTAAAGAAGATGAATTCTATGTCCCGACTGTTTGGCGGAAACAGTCTCCCAGTAATAAACAGGCGTCTCTGGGCGAACTTGAAATTGAGGCGAATAACGTCCTCACGCAAAAATTGCTCCAGCACTATGAAGCGGGATATCGTCTGTATGAGGACGCCTTGCAGCAGGGTGTCGCCCGCGAACAGGCGCGGCTCTTTTTGCCCGGATTCAGCGTTTACTATTCATGTATTTTCAAGGTAGACGCGCATAATTTGATGCATTTCCTCAAGCTGCGAATGGCTGAGGATGCTCAATATGAGATTCGCGTCTATGCGCGAGCGATTTACGAGCACTTCTTCAAGCCGCTGCTACCCTGGACGGCAGAGGCGTTTGAGACATTCGTGCTGAATGAAAAAGAATGAGTTTTGAGGCAGGGCATGGGGTCGTCAGGCGGCGACCCTATGCCCTGCTGTGGACTACGATCCCGGTGTGGAGGGCGCAGACGGGGCGTTGATCGAGGGGTACATCTCGCCGCCAACGGCGAAACACATCTGATCGCCGGCCTGATTGATCGGGTAGACGCTCCACGTATACAACGATGATTCCGCACGGAACAGGTCGGGATCAAAAGTATAGGTGGTTTCCGCGACGTAAATATCGTCTTTGATCATCTTCGCATTCACATCGCCCAGTTCAATGTGATAGCGCACAGCACCCTCAACTGGAACCCAGGCAATTTTGGGGGCCGTCCGCACCTGAAATTTGTTGGTCGACTCGGCATAGATAATATCGAAGGTCTTGCATCCAGCAGGCAAATCCGCCCCCGGCACAAACGGCGTCGATGTGATGAGAATCTCTGTCGGCGCAGGCGTCTCTGTTGGAGCAGGCGTTGGTGTCCAGGTCGGCGGCAGTTCACGCGGCGCACGGGTGCTGATGGGCGCAGCAGTAGCCGCCGTTTGCGTCGGCACGACCTGGACCTGGGGCGGCGTTGTTGGAGCCATCGTGGGCGCACTTGTGGGAAGCGCAGAGTTGTTCTGGCACGCCGCAAGAAGGCACGCCGCGAACACACCCATAAGAAGCGTATATTTCATGTGGGAATCCTTTATTTGTTTATCTGAATATCAGCCAGCGGCTGCATCGATCAGCGTAAGTCCATTCAGCAGCAGCAGCGTACACCCGACGAGCGCCAATACACCCAATCCAATATACCACACCAGCGCCGGACTGCTCGACACCTGCTCTTCCGGCCCAACGCCGCGTGAGCCGACGATGAGAAACCAGCCGACGCCATACATCGCCAATCCAACGCTGGCCGACACATAAGCGGGAATGATAACCGTGTCTTTGTTGAAGAAGTAATCCAGGTAAATCGCATCCACCTGCGGGAAGATGAGCAGCGTCACGGCCAGCGCCATAATCCCGACCATGAGCACGCGGCCCCATCGCGGAATCCGCATGAGGCGCTGCTGCCAGCGGCGGGCCATCAAGCGGCCTATGCGGATACGCGGTGCGGCAGTCTCGCCTTCAACGGGTTTGACAGCGATCACGGTGCGTGGAGGGATACGAGAGGAACGGCTGCGATAACGCTTCATGCGCCCTCCTCGGAATACACATTGACCATAAACGCTGCCGCTCTCTCAAAATACTCGCGCATTTCGGCGCGGGCCAGGTCGATAATCCCCACCTCATCAATCGATTCAAGCATACAGCGCAGCCAGGCATCGCGGGCTGCTGCATCAATGCGAAACGGCATATGGCGCATTCGCAGGCGCGGATGGCCGCGCTCCTGGGCGTAGCGTGCGGGGCCTCCCCAGAACTGCATGAGGAACAAGAACTGCCACTGCTTGCCCTCTTCCAGATTGGCTGGAAACAGGGGTTGCAGCACCGGATCATGCGCCACTTTGTCGTAAAACACATCCACCAGACGGCGCACTGTCGCTTCGCCTCCGATCAGATCATAGATCGACATCTCTGACGGCACAGCACACCCCCATTATATTTTGGCTTTACCAACCCTAACCAGAACAGTACAATCCTTCTTCTACATTATACAACCTGCCGAGGAGTCCCATCGTGATGAAATCTTTACAGCGCGGTATTCGCGTCTGTGTTGGTCTGGCGTGTTTGTTGTGCGTCCCTCTGCTCATGGCACAGGACAGCACGACTCTTCCGGCTGAGGGGTCAGGCGTCGTTTTGCCTCTCCTGAGCCAGTTGGCCCAGGACAGCGCATCAGGCGTTACCTTCCAAACCAATGTCACCGGATCAAATGCGGGTTTGCAAGCCTTCTGTGCCGGGACAGCCTCCGTTGTTGGCTCCACCCGTCTCATCACGGCTGAAGAAGACAGCGCGTGCCAGCAGAACAAAGTCAAATATATGGAGCTGTTGATCGGCCATAATGTGGTGACGTTCATCACCAATCCCGCCGATACCTTCGCCACCTGCCTCACGCTGGCAGACATCAACACGCTGTTTGCGCCCTCGTCGGCCAATGTCACCAATTGGACGCAGGTCAATCCCAGCTATGCCGATCAGCCGCTGCAAATTTTTGTCCCCGCCAGCGATACCGTGACCGCCGCCCTGCTCGATGCGTTCGTGCGTGGTGAGGGGCTGCGGGCCGATGTGCAAATCCGCACCCCCGGCGAAATTGTCAGTGCTGTGGCCGCCACACCCGGCGCTCTGGGCGTTGTCGATCTGCAAACCGCGCAGTCGGCTGTCGGGTCGGTCACGCTTCTGCAAGTCGATACCAATACCGCGCTTGCATCGGCGGATCCTTCTGCCCCCCCAACATCGGTCTGCACCTCGCCCGATGCAAGCACCGTCGAAAATCACAGCTACGGCGCAGCCCAATCGCTATACCTGTATGTGAATCGCGCCGAGTCTGAGAAGCTCAAAACCTTCCTGGATTTTGTGACGAGCAGTACATCGGCGTCTTCCATCACCCAGGCCGGATTTACCCCGCCTTCCCCCACCGCCTACACCACCAATCAGCAGGTTGCCATGGGAGCCGTTGATGGGCGCGTGTTCAGCAAGGGCAATGTGACCTTCAGCGTACCGGCGGATCTCGCGGGCGAAGTCAATATCAGCGGATCGGGCGCTCTGTTCAATCTGCTCAAGAGTGCTTCTGACACGCTGACACAGGCCCATCCCAATTTCAAGACGACCTTCAATGTGGATGGCGATGTGGCCGCTATGCGCCGTTTGTGCAGCGGGCAAACCGATACCGCGCTCCTCTCCAACAATCCGACAGCGGAGCAGCAGCAAGCGTGCAGCGCCAACAACGTCACGCTTGTGCCGCTCACCATCGGGCAGCAGGCGGTTGTGCTGCTAGGGCATGAAGGCGACACATTCAGCCAATGCCTAACCCGCGATGTCATCAGCAAAATCTGGGGCAGCGCTTCAACAGGCACCGTGAAGAACTGGAAAGATGTTGCAGACACATTCCCTGATCAGGCCATGACGCTGTTTGGCATCAATGAAGGCAGCGACAGCAGCGACCTGCTCTTGAATGAACCCGCCAAGCCCGCTCAGATCATCCGCATCGACACCGAACTGAACGAAGATGCGCTGTATCGGGCGGCGGCAGTGGGCAACGTTGTCGGCGGCCTCACCTATATGACCTGGGGCGATTATCAAAAGGTTGTCGCCAACAATCAGGCTCGTATCCAGCTTGTCCAGGTGGATGCTGGCAAGGGCTGTGTCACCCCATCGATGCAAACACTCCAGGATGGAACCTATCCGCTGGCCCAGACCTACGTCGTGCTCATCGCCCAGAACCGCCTGAGCAAGCCGGAAGTCCAATCCTACCTGTGGACGCTGTTCTCGGATGAGAACTTTGGCCCGGCTGTCAGCTTGAATCTGACGGGCCTCGATCCGCTGCGCCTCGCCACCATCCGCGACACGCTGCAAGTCGAGTTCACGAAGGCCACCTCGCCCGCTGCTGCCGCTACCGCCGAAGCCACTGCCTCAGTCGATACGCCTGCGGCCACCGCTCAGGCCACCAGCGCCGCAACGATGGAGATGCCCGCCGCCACTGTTGAGGCCACCAGCGCCGCAACGATGGAAGCCACCGCCGAAGCGACAATCGCTATCACTGTCGAAGCGACAACAGCGCCTAAAGCCACGACTGCGCCGACAACTGCGCCAACAGTGGCCCCAACCACCGCGCCCAAAGCCACAACCGCGCCAACTGTGGCCCCGACGACCACAAAATAGGGCTGCGGGGGTAATGTCATCAGTTGTAGAGGCACAGCGTGCTGGTAGGTATACATCGGGATTTTCGTCGTAGACCACAGGTTCGCAACGGGTCAGAGCGTTTTTGTAGGGGCGACGCATGGGTCGCCCCTACGATAATCCCAACTCAAATGAAAATACGGCAGACCAAACCACGCTGTTCCGTACACCAACCACCACGCTGCACCCTCATGCTGTTCGCCCCTGATAGATATCAAAAAGGATGCCCTGGGGCGTCCTTTTTGATTTGAGGGCGATTGACAGCGCCTGTGTTATACTCCGTACTCAATTCAACCCCACTCGAAAAGAGGCTCCTATGCGCGGCGATTTCATCGCGCTGGATATCGAGACCACCGGTCTCAATATTGATGAAGATGCGATTATTGAAATCGGGGCGGTGCGCCTGCGCGATGGCATCGTGATTGCCGAGTATGGCACACTCGTCAACCCCGGCTTTATGATTCCGGCAGAAACAACGCGCATCACAGGCATCTATCCCGAAGACGTCCGCAGTGCGCCTACTCTCAAAGCAGCCCTACCAGATTTCAATGAATTTGCGGGCGATGCCCTGCTGATCGCGCACAATGCGGCCTTCGATCTGGGCTTTTTGCGCCGCTTCGGATCGATCAAAACCAATCGCTCGCTCGATACGCTCGAATTGGCGTCGGTGCTGCTGCCCCATGTGCCGCGTTATAACCTCGGTGCGCTGACAAAATTCATGGGCATCACGCTGGAAAATGCCCATCGCGCCCTCGATGATGCCCGTGCCACCGGACTTCTTTACTGGGAGTTGTGGAAGAAGGCGCTTGAACTGCCGTATGCACTTGTGGCCGAGATCACGGAAGCGGCCCGCCCCCTCAACTGGGAGGCGCTGCCCTTCTTTGAGGCCGTGTTGCAAGAAAAAGCGTCCGAATATACCCCGCTCCCCTATGAAGTGCGTCTCGTCAGCCTGCCAAGCGCCGATACGACGCCTGCCATCTCGTTTACGGCACAGTCGCCGCGTGAGATTTTGAGCGCAGGCGGGGTGCTCTCACAGACGCTGCCCAACTATGAAAGTCGTTCGCAGCAGGTGGAGATGGCGGAAGCAATCTACGATGCCTTCCAGACCAGCCAGCATCTGCTCGTCGAAGCGGGAACAGGCACAGGCAAATCGCTCGCTTATCTCGTCCCGGCCATGCAGTGGGCGGCACAGCGCGGACAGCGGGTCGTCATCTCAACCCATACCACTCATCTTCAGGAACAGCTTCTGCACAAAGACGTGCCGATCATTCAGCAGGCCTGCCATGCCGAAGGCGTTGAGGTGGCTGTGCTCAAGGGCCGCGATAATTATTTGTGTCTGCGCCGTCTGGCCGCCATTCGCCGCCGCCGCCCCAACCAGATTGATGAACTGCGTCTGATGGCGAAGATTCTGGTCTGGACGCAGCACAGCGCCACCGGAGATCGCTCAGAGATCAATTTGCGCTTTGGTGAGTCACATCTGTGGTCGCGGCTGAGTGCGCGGGATGAGGGCTGCACAATGAATCGGTGCAGCGCGATCACGCAGGGCCAATGCCCCTTCTATCAGGCCCGCCAGCGTGCCGAACATGCCTCTGTGCTCATCGTCAACCATGCCCTGCTCATCTCCGATGCCAGCAGCGCCAACCGCGTTTTACCCGATTATCGCTACCTCATCGTGGACGAGGCGCATCAGCTTGAAGATGCCATCACGCAGGGCATGAGCCAGCGCATTGAGTCCGCCAGCATTCAGCGCCGCCTGACCGATCTGGGCGGGGTTACGGGCGGTATTCTGGGCGATTTGCTCTTCAGTCTGCGCGGACGTATCACCGACAAGCAGTATCTCAAGCTGGAGACCTTCGTCATCGATTTGAGTGCCGCCATCAAGGGCATGACTGCACCTGTGCGCCTGTTCTTTGGCAAGGTGCAGGAATTCAGCCAGGATCACGGCAATGAAACCATCCGCGTTGATCCTGAGACACGGCGCAAAGCCGCCTTTGCCGCTGTCAGTGGGGCATGGAATGGTCTCGCCGAGTATCTTGAGGTGGTGTCAGAGTCGCTTGGGCAGTTGGGCGGGGCCATCGGGCGTTTTGCCGATCAGGATATCCCCTATTATGATGATCATATCCACAGCATCCAGACGGCAGCGGCCTACTTTGCCGATATTCTGGGAACGCTGCGGGCCTTCGTGCAGAAGCCCGATGCCAACATGATTTACTGGATCTCACCGCATAACAACCCGGATCAGGTCAGCATTCAGACAGCCCCGCTGCATATTGGCCCGCTGATGGATGCCTATCTGTGGCGCGGTAAAGAGTCGGTTGTGCTGACGAGCGCCACACTGCAAACGGCCAGCACATTTGA
Source organism: Anaerolineae bacterium (assembly GCA_034436915.1). Taxonomy (GTDB): domain Bacteria; phylum Chloroflexota; class Anaerolineae; order Aggregatilineales; family Phototrophicaceae; genus JALHOR01. The sequence goes on along the minus strand of DAOTUR010000878.1, from coordinate 12,349 downwards.
TTTCATTCAGGAACGCCTCTATGCCGATTCGGTCAAAACCCTGTCGGTAGGATCGCCCTTCGATTACAAAGCCTCGACCCTGATTTACATCCCGGAGGATATCGCGGAGCCAAACAAAACAGGCTATCAGAAAGGCGTGGAACAGGGCATCATCGAATTGGCGGCGGCGCTGAACGGGCGCGTGATGGTCTTGTTCACCAGCTACAGCCAACTGCGCGAGACCGCCGTGAACATTGCGCCGCGTCTGGCTCTGGGCGGCATCACCGTGTACGATCAGGCCACAGGCGGCAGCCGTGAAACACTCCTGGACAGCTTCAAATCCAGCGATAAGGCTGTCCTGTTAGGCACGCGCAGCTTCTGGGAAGGCGTCGATATCCCTGGCGAAAATCTGAGCGCTCTCGTGATCGTGCGGCTGCCGTTTGCCGTCCCCAACGAGCCGATTTTTGCCACACGCTCGGAACAGTACAATGATGCCTTCAAGCAGTTCGCGATTCCCGATGCAATTCTGCGCTTTCGCCAGGGCTTTGGCCGCTTGATCCGCACGCAGCAGGATCGCGGCATTGTCGCTATCCTGGACAGCCGAATCGTCAACAAAAACTATGGTCTGACCTTTCTCGAATCGCTGCCTGATTGTACGATTAAATACGGGCCGCTTTCCGAATTGGCCGCCAACGCCAAGCAGTGGCTTACTTAATCCAGAGTCAGAGAGGAGCCTCTGTCTTATGAAAACGCCGGATGGCCGCGAGTGCCGCTACTACTATGAAGATTTTCATCGCGGGCGTGATGTCCAGGAATGCCGCCTGGAGCAGGAAAATCCCAAATCGGCTAAGTGGCTGACCGATGACTGCCGCCGCTGCCCCGTACCAGAGATTCTGCGTGCCAACAATGACCCCGATATGAAGCTGATTCTGACGATTCGTGCGGGGTTTATGGGCTTCTTCCGCCGCCTTGATGTGACCGCTGTCAGCCGCACCGATGGCGCACCCATTGCCGATCCGTATGTGGGGCGGCTCAAAGACTCACCGCAGCTTGACTTGTTCCGCAAGGCGCTGGAAGAGATAAATGATGATAAAGGCGATACTCCTCGACCTTGATAACACGCTGCTGCTGAACCCGGATAAGGTCTTTGCACAGGCGTTTCTCCAGGGCGTAACATCGCATTTTCAACAGGCTCATGGGCTTGAGAGCGCCGATCAGATGCATCGTGCCAGTCTCAAAGGGCTGGCCGACGCGCATGATGGCACACAATCGAATATGGCACGCATGGAGACCCTCTTTCAGCACGCCAGCGCCCTGTCTGCCGAGGCTGCACGCGAGACGTGGGCGGCCTTTTATGCTACTGCCTATCCGTCACTGCTCGAAACATGCATCGAGCCTGTTGCGGGTGCGGCCTCGCTGATTGAATCTCTGCGCGAGGCGGGCGCGGCCATCGTCATCGCCACCAATCCCATCTACCCCGAAGCAGCCATTCGCGCACGCATGGCCCAGGCGGGTTTGCCGATTGAACATGGCGTGTACGCGCTCGTCACGGGCGCGGAGCTGATGCATTATCCCAAATCTGACCCCGCTTACTACGCGGAGATTCTGGGGCGCATTGGCATTGAGCCGTATGAAGCGCTGATGGTGGGCGACAGCCTGACCAATGATATCCAGCCTGCCCACACCATCGGCGTGCATACGTTTCACATCACCACCGATGCAGAAGCAGGCGGATTGCATGGCACGCTGGCCGATGTGACAGCGCTCGTGCAGGAGCAGGACTGGCACAATCGCTTTCCCACACAGCCGCTGCGGGCCGAGATGATCGCGCCGCAGTATCGCGGCAATCTGGCGGCCATGTACGGCCTGTTGGAACATGTTTCGTCCGATTATTGGCCTAAGCGTCCCGACCCAAATGAATGGTCGATCTTGCAAATTCTGTGCCATCTGGCCGAATCGGAGGAGAAGGATCAGCGCCCGCGCTTAGAGCGCATCCTCCACAGCGACAATCCCTTCATCGTTGCCCCGCACCCCTCCGGCCCCAATTTGCCTGTTTGTGATACGGATGCCTATCGGGTTGCCCAACGGTTTGTGCAGCAGCGCCAGCAAACCCTGGCCTTTCTTGCCACCTTGCAGCCCGATGATTGGCAGCGGCCTGCCCGCCACAGCGTGTTTGGCCTCACAACCCTGCTGGAAATGGCCCACTTCACGGCCCAGCATGACCGCCTCCACCTGAATCAGCTCTGCCAGACGATTGGGCGCTGCGTTAGTATTTTCTAACGATTCAAACCTTAATGATACGTCATTATCGGCGTTTGGTTCGAGTTTCTCAACCTAACCGATTAAGTGATTGTCGCACCCCGTCCGTGTGTTAAGATGAATGAAGGATACTTGAAGATATTTTGAGAGATGAGGTCTCGCATGACGGCTTCTATTCTGCTTGCAGCCGAAGATACCCGATGGACACAGCACCTGTCCGCTGTCCTCAACAAAGCGGGATATCTGATTCGCCTCATGAGCGAAGGCCAGTCCCTCCCGCAAGCGATTGAGCAAGATCATCCTGATATTGTGATTCTGTCGCAAGACCCGCGCTACACCCTGTTTGCTGAGGCGCTGCGTCAGGTGTCGATCTCGTCTCTGCCACGTCCCTTGATCGTCCTGATCACCAACACGCCGCATCTCACACACGCGGATGATCTGCCGATTGATATTATTTTGCCCACCGATCCTGTCATCCTGGAGCAGCAGCTTACGAGCTTCCTGCACCTGCATCATGAACTGCATCAGGTGCGGACTGCCTACATCAAGCAGCAGGAGCAGATCTATCTGCTACAAAAATCGCTTGATGAGCAGAAGCGGGCCACCACCGAGATTGAACTGCTCAAAAACGCCATCGTGCGGAATATCTCGCATGAACTCAAGACACCCCTCTTGCAAGTCAAATCCGCTGTGAATCTGCTCAGTGAAATCGGCCCGGATCACGAGCAACATGACAGCGTGCTTGAACTGGCAAAGAACGCCACCTCGCGCCTGGAAGGTCTCGTGAAGAATGTCACCCTCCTCGGCAGCAGCCTCGATATCAACATTGGCCCGATCATTCTGCGCGATACCATCGAATACACGCGGCGCAATCTGGTGCGAATGCTCCAGCGCCCAGCGACGGATGTTGAGCGGGTTCACCTCGCCATTGCCAACAATCTGCCGCCCGTCAACGCCGATAAACAGGGTCTGACGATGGTCTTCCAGCTTTTGCTCGACAATGCGCTCAAATTTAGCAAAGCGCCCGCCCTGGTCGATGTGATCGTCGAGCGTATTGGAGACCGTGCGCGTGTGCAAATTTGTGATCATGGTATTGGCATGGAAGCCGAAAAGCTGAACCATATTTTTGAGATCTTCTATCAGGTCGATAACTCAACCACACGGCGTTATGGCGGCGCAGGCGTGGGTCTGGCCCTGGTCAAATTGATCCTTGAAGCGCATAAAACCGACATTCATGTCAAAAGCAAACCGGGCGTCGGCAGCACATTCTGGTTCGATCTGCCCCTGGTTGAATTCTAATCTCCTCGTGTTATTCCTGACGCAAATGTGTTAAAAAGTGAACATGTTTACAATTCTCGGCAATCATGGAACAAAAGATGCCGTGTAAGGTCGGCTCTTTGTTCATTTTTTCTCTCAGGGATGAGTCATAAGATAAGCGTAAAATTTCCTGTATTTGCGCCATAAGTTGTCAGATTCCAACCCCACCTCGTTGACTTTCAAAAGTCAGTTCGTGTAGAATAGATTTATATTGTTCTGAACGGAACAAATGGGTACTGCCCATATAAAGGTCTAATCCATGAACTCGACTGCTGTCCTCGCAACTCCTCAGACGGAGGAACTTACCCGTATCGCCACCGCCCTGCACGCTGTTGAACGTGCGATGGATGCAGTGGTCAACAGCGACGTTGAAATCTTACGTGATGCCAGCCGCCATATTCTTGCGGCAGGCGGCAAGCGCATTCGGCCCCATCTCCTGATGCTGACATATCTGGCCTGTGGTGGGACGGATGTTGATCATGCTGCCGCACCCGGCGCAGCGGTTGAGCTGATGCATACAGCCAGCGTTGTGCATGACGATATCAACGATCATGGCATCCTGCGGCGTGGTCGTCCGTCAGTCAATGCCATCTGGGGGCGCACCTTCGCCCTGCTCACAGGCGATTTCCTCTTTACATCGGTCTACAGCCTGCTGGCTCCCTATAACGAATTGAATGTCACGCTGGCCGCCGCCGCCCGCGCCCTGGTTGAAGGTGAAACCCTTCAAGCGGAGGCCGTGAAGAACAACAATTTCACCCGCGAGATCTATATGCGGATTATCGGCCTCAAGACAGCCGCCCTCTTCCAGGCATCGACCGAGATGGGCGTTGTATTGGCAGGCGGCAGTGAAGCACAGCATCAGGCACTGGGCAAATTTGGCTACAACATCGGCCTCGCCTTCCAGATCGTTGATGATGTGCTTGATATTGTGGGCGATGAAGAAAAACTGGGCAAGACAGCGGGCATCGATGTGGAACAGGGGCGCGGCTTTGCCTCCATCCAGGACGAGCCGACAGCCGATCCAATGGACAGCATCAAGCGCAAGATGCTGTCGGGGAGCTATCTGCAAGAGGCGCAGGGGCAGGCTGAGATGCTGGTCGAGATGGCAGTCCAGAGCCTGAGCGTTCTGCCCGATTCGGTCTACAAGCAGGAGTTGGTTGAGCTGGCTCGCCTTGTGATCCACCGCGACCACTAATCCTCCTATTCCCAACAATGACTCATGCAAGGGTGCTCTAGACAGCACCCTTTTGCGTTCCTCTCCCGTGTGGCGTACTATACATCGTGTCACCAGGAGAAGAGAGTTATGGTCAAGCTTGTCTCAGTCGAACGTCTTCGTCAGATTGAAACTGACGCCGATTCATCGGGTCTTATCACCTACCGTCAGATGACGGAGAATGCCGCGACAGCCACCGCCGAACGTGCGGCGAAGATGCTGACCGCTGTCGTCGATCCAAAAGTCACCGTGATCGTTGGCCCCGGCAACAACGGGACGGATGGCCTGCTCACCGGGCTGCTGCTGGCCCACGCCAAGAGCGCCCAGGTGCGCCTGTATTTCCTCACGGCGCGGCCCGACAGTGACGACGATATGCAGATCGTGCGCGAGTTGGGGCTGCTGGTCGCCACTGCTGAGGACGATCACGACAAACGCCTGCTGCGGAATATGATCGCCAGCAGTGACCTCGTGATTGATGCGCTGTTCGGCATTGGCGTCAAACTGCCGCTGCGCGAAGAAGCCGCCAAAGTGCTCCGTATGGTCAATCAGTCCATCAATGATCGCCGCCGCGCCCTGCCGGAGCAGTGGACGCACACGCCCGAACAGAGCCAGCATCCGCCCCGCCCCATGATCCGCGTTCTGGCGGTGGATTGTCCATCCGGCCTGGACTGCGACACGGGTGCTCTTGATAAAAATGCCATCCCCGCCGATGCGACCATCACCTATATCGCCGCCAAGCCCGGTTTGCTGACCTTCCCCGGCGCGGAGGCGGTTGGCACGCTGCATGTGGCAACGATAGGGCTATCCGAGAGCAAAGAGCTGGCGAAAGAACGCGATACCCTGCTCACTGCCGAAGATGCCCATGCCCTCCTGCCCAATCGTCAGCTTGACTCAAACAAAGGCTCATTTGGGCGCGTGCTGATTGTGGGCGGCTCGACCACCTATATCGGGGCCTGTGCCATGAGCGCCGCTGCTGCCTATCGCACTGGAGCCGGACTCGTCATCGTGGGGACGCCGCAGCCCGTCGTCTTTGCGCTTGCGCCGCAGGTGTGGGAGGCAGGTTGGCTGACGCTGCCACATGAGATGGGCGTGATTGCACCCGATGCCGTCAATGTCATCCTTGAGGACGATCTGACGCGCTATAAATCTCTGCTCATCGGGCCAGGGCTGACGCAGGAGAAACCCGCTGCCGATTTCCTCAAGCGCCTGCTGCACACGACAGATCGCCCTTTGAAGCGCGGTCTGGGCTTCGTCATGTCAGACACACCGGAATCGCTCGATGAAGTCAAACTGCCGCCGCTGGTGCTGGATGCCGATGCCCTGAACATCCTCGCAGAAGTCGAGGAATGGTGGACACATCTGCCCGAAGACACCGTTATCACGCCCCACCCTGGCGAGATGGCCCGTCTCACCAAAAGCGATACCGACGCTGTGCAGGCCAACCGTCTGTCTCTGGCCCGCGAAAAAGCCGCTGAATGGAAGGTTATCCTGGTCTTGAAAGGGGCGCATACCATCATCGCCGCCCCCACAGGTGAGATAGCCGTTTTGCCTTTCAAGACATCGGCCCTCGCCAAAGGCGGCACAGGCGATGTACTGGCGGGCATGATCACGGGGCTGCTGGCCCAGGGCATGTCACCGTTCAAGGCCGCCTGTCTTGCTACCTACTGGCATGGTCTGGCCGGGATCACAGCCGCCAACACCCAGAGCGCCCGCAGCGTGATGGCCCGCGATGTGATTGAGGCATTAGGCATCAGCATGAAGGCGTTAGAGGAGAATCAGGCATAAAAAAGCAGAGGGGCGAGGTGAGGTAAAGCCCCTCTACCGCGAAGTGGGAGACGGGTTGGGGTGAGGGATTCACTGCACGTCAGGCTCATACTCGAAGTTTTTGCGGGCGAGGGCTTTGCCCTGGGCGATGCTGTCATTGGCCGCGCTCGCCGGATCGAATTTGTTGCGGAGATCATGGCTGGCATTGGTCATCAGAGCGCGTGTGACCGCACCGCTGCGAGGCAGACGCCAGAGGCGAACGAGGCCACCAATCAGCGCCCCCAGAAGAAGCCCCTTAAACACACTGCCTTCGTTGAGCGGTGGAAGATCAGGCTGCGAGCGTCGCTTATTCATCGATCATCCCTCTCCCGCGACTGAAACACCTTGTTCAGTTTCAGCAGTTCGCGGAAGAAGGCGGCCAGACCAAAGAAGAACGCCTGCGATTGGATGATCGGTTCAACACCGCGTTTGCTGGCGAATTCTGCCGCCACTGCCGCATGTTTAATGGCCCGCTTGGTGTCTTCGGTAATGGGTTTGACTTCGTTGATGAGGAGATTGACGAAGCGGGCGATCTGCAACACGAGGATCGCAATCCCGGCAATGACCAGGATGACAACTGTCGTCAGCGTCACCGAGACAATATCGCGCACATAGCTCATACGGCTGGCTGATTCCTGGGCATCGACATTGAGCGCCAGCGCAATCGAACCAATCACGATGATCACAATCAGAACAATGAGGATGACAGCCGCCCCGATGACGACATTTTGCAGCGTCCAGCGGCTTGGTTTTGGTGGCGATGGCGGAGCTTGGAGAGAAGCAGCTTGCATTGGGTTCACCCTTTTCAGCGTGGAGACCGTCGGCGGCGAGAACGGTCACTTGTCAGCACATACGCCACCATCAGTGTAATAAATGCACCCATGCCCGCAGAGGCTAGATTTAATTCGCCAATGGTGAGCAGATGCGCTCCCATTGTTGTGCCCAAAATTTGCCCGATGCCAAAGCCAATCCAGCCCGCCACGAGGAAGACCGTCAAGCGCCGCGCATCGCCCCCGACAATGACATGGAACAAGGCCCCACATAACGTCGCAATCAAAAAGGCGAAGGTAAAGTTCGGGCTTGGCATTGGTTGCTAATCCGTTTTGCTACGATTACAATGCGTAGTGTAGCATATACGCGCTGTCTGAGCGAGTTCACGCCATGACCACGATCATCGATCATGCCATAAATATTCCGGCTCCGACGCAAATCGTCTGGGCCTTGATTAGCAACCCGGAACAGTTTCCCCGCTGGCAGAGTGATTGTCAGCGGGTCGCCTTTCTGACCACGCAGCGGCGCGGCAAGAACACCCGTCTGCGGTGTATGGGTGATTCCGGTAAAGAATACGTGATGGAGATTAGCGCTTGGTATGAAGGTCTAGGGTACGAGTATAAAATCGTCGATGGAGCACCCTACGAGTCCAATCAAGGCCGCCTCCGTCTGCAAGAGATCGCCGAAGGCACTGTCGTTCAGTGGACATTTTCCTATTCGCTGGCGGGCGTGCTTGGATCGCTGCGGAATATGGGCGTGCGCCGTGCCGCTGAGAGCCAGGTGGTGGACAGCCTGCGAAATCTGTACCGCTTTGTGCGCGACAGTGCAGGTGAGAATAACATTAAGCTTGTGAAATCCCTGATGCAGGATGCCCCCGATGTCGATCAGCGGGCTACCTATATGCCGCGTCATCCCACCCAGTATGACGAAGAACGCATTCGGCAAACCGGAGGGACAGCGCGGCCTGTGCCGCTTCAGCGCACGACCATACGCCCCATCATGGATGAGCCGCTGCCCGCCGAAGATGACACACAGCGCAATCGTCCGGTCACGCCGCCCGCCGCCGCCGCCCGTATCGAAGCGCCTGCAATTCAGCCGACCACGCCACAGCCGCCCATCGCTGCCCCCAACGCCCAGTATGCGCGGCCTATCAATCCAACGGAACCGCCCGCCGTCCGTCCGGCGGCCCCTCGGCCTGAGAGCCGTCCCACCCGCCCGCCCACCGAGACGCGCCGCGACTACTCGACCACCATCCCCCCCGTGCCAGATCGTACACGCGAGTCAACGCAATCGCAGGCGGCGGTGCGTCCCCCTGCCGCGCCGCCCACAGAACAGCGGCCTGCCGCGCAAATCCCTGTGCCCATTCCTATGCCTGCGGCCCGCATCGATATCAATCCCTTGACGACCCCGCCGCCGCTGGATATGCGCCCGCTCCCCGCGACGGAGGCCAACAGGCCGCCGACCTCTGCCACGCGCACACCGCCCGCTGTGCCGCCTGTGTCGGAGAAAGCGGCTGTGTCAACCGATACAGGCAAGATGAGCGTGTTTGAGCTGTTTGGGCTGCCCAAACCAAGCGAAACGCAGCAGATGAAAGCTGTCAATCTGCCACTGCCACGCACAGACACCCCATCAGCAGCAATGCCGCCTGTGGAACCTGCAAAAACAGACGCCCCTGCCGCCGTTCTGCCTGTTGAACCGCCCGTCCCTGCCCCTCTCATGTCAGCGGCGCAGCAGGCGGAAGGCAATGCTCGTGCCGCGTTCCAGGTGGGAATGCCGCAGATGGGTGATGTCACCCCTGAAGCCGAGGTTCGCCAGGGATGGCGAGCGCTGCACCGCCGCCAGATGTTGTCGCTGCGCCGCCCCACAAAACCCCAATAATTGAGACCTCGCTGATTGTCTTTTGGCTCGATATCAAGGAGAATAGAACAAAAGAGCTATCACCAGAGAGATGTCAATGAAGACCCATGATCTCATCAAGCATGGCCCGCGCCAATATGAATGTCTGGCTTGCCTGCAAACATGGCAGAATGTGTCGAGTCGCAGTTTCTAAACATCAGGCTTTATCCCAAATACGGCTATGAGCGGCTGCTCATAAAACTCCAGCCTGGTTGTGCAGGCTAGAAACATCTTTACCTGCACCTCGCTTATGGGATATTTTAGCCTCTTGTATTTGAATTTGCTGGAATGCTATGATTGGGGCCGCGACTCAATCAGACAAAGTTCATCTATATGCAACAAACAGCCTTACGCTTTATGTGGACAGGCCGGGGTCGGTTTCTTCTTTGCCTCATGAGTATTGCGGCGGCCTTGCTCCTTCTCTTCTACAACGGGCCAGAACTTTACAACGATTATGGCATTCAACTAGGCATAGCCTCGCAGATGGCTCAGGGGCATGGCATCGCAATCCCCTCGGTTGAACAAGCGACGGCATTGGACAATTGGATTTATACCCCGGTTACATGGTGGCCGCCCGCTCACTCAACGGCCATTGCCCTGCTGCTCCCTGTAACACACGATGTGTGGTGGGCGGCGTACAGCGTTGAAGCCCTCTATATCGCCGTTTTTTTTCTCGCCTGGTACATCATCATTGAGCTGCTGCCGCCGATGGTGACAGCCCACGTTCAAACGGGAATCTGGCTCATCTGGCTGCTGCTGGCCCCGCCTCTCACCAATGGGACGAACCAGGGAGCATTAGCCTTTTACAGTCTCAGTCTGGCGTGCCTTCTTGCATTGATCCGCTTGCCGCGACAGGTACTCTGGCTCAGCCTGGGAGCAGGGTTGGGTGTGATGCTGGCGTGTTTTCTGCGTTACGCCTATATGCCGCTGCTCATCGTGTTTCCGCTTGTGATCGGCAGGCTGTTCTGGAAAACACACAACCGTCGTCTCATCGCAGCGGAGGCGATATATAGTGTGATTGTGGCAGGGGGTCTGCTGCTTTTGGCCCTGTTTGTCCAGTCAGGTCACGGGACGCCTGCCAACGCAACCAAGGGGTTTTACTGGGAGAATTTGACAAAATTCTATCCGTTCCCGGCTGATATGATTGGCGGAAACGGCATTCACTATCTCATGAGCCGTTTTGGGTTGCCTGAAGCGTTATTCTGGGGCGTGGGCTGGGCGCTGTCGCTGATCTTGATTGGGGTATTGTTGTGGGCCGCATGGCAGATGTTTCGCAGGCCGCCGTCCGACCCGGACGACTTTATGGCTGAGGTGCTGTGGGCGCATGGCGGGATGACGCTGGCGCTTGTGTGCGGATCGCTGGCCTACCTCTCAGTCCGAAGCCCAGCCCAGGGTGGTATATGGACGTTTGTTCAGGAGATGCGTTACTTCGCTCCAACCTGGGGGTATTTTGTCATTGCAGTCGCCGTATTTGCGTCGAACACTGCTCTTTCAAACACTGGCAAACGATTACGAATACTGGTGTTCATCGTGTTTACCGTCTGTTTGCTGCTCCAGGGCGCTGTGCGGGCCGTGACCTTCGCCACATTGGTGAGAAAACTGCCTCTGGGCGGAGGTGAGTCGCGCATTCTCCAGCCCACCTACAGGATTTTGCGCCAGGCTGTCCAGTCAGGTCGCCCTGTCGTGTATATGACCTGTGATTACTTTGATATGGCGACTCTTCGCGCTGAAATTGCCCTGGCGACAGTGGCGATTTATGATGGCCCGTTTTCATCCGAGTTGGCATTAGAGGCCGCGCAACCCGTGACAGTGGTGATGGGCGTCCCAAAACAGCCTAAAGCCGCCTGTACTGCTCCGCTTATGGCATGGATTGAACGCTACAGCGCGGTTAAAATAGGCGATATTGGGGATTTTGCGACAGCCTATTCTGTAGAGCTGCCCAAGACACCTCCATCGCTCAAATAAAGCGGCTGAAACCTGACTCTCAAATCTGGGAGACACCCTTTCTATTCAATTTATTGATATCCCTAGGCTTTCATGTGTCGCAATCAAATTCTGCTCCCGATACACCCCCGACCTGTCAGCTTTGCCATCACAAAGATTGGCGTCCGCTCTGGCAGGTTCGCCATTATGACTGGGCGGCCTGCAATATCTGCGACAGTTGGCAGGTGATGAACAAACCGTCTGAGACATTCTTTGTCGATTTCTACGGCAATGATTATTATCAGAGGTCAAAAGACACGCCGATGCGCGATGGCGCGTATGTCGATTATATTGGACATCAGATGTTCATCCAGAATAATCTGCGTCAGCGCTTGCTCTGGGCCTTGCCTTACATGGGGACTAAGCGTGGGGCATGGCTCGATGTGGGCTGTGCAGCTGGATTCCTGCTCGATGTCGTGCGCGAAAAAGGGTTCTCACCCTATGGGCTGGATTATGCCCCGTTTGGCCCCCAGTACGCCCGTGAACAACTGCATCTCGCCAATGCCCGCCAGGGAACGCTCGATAGCATCCCAACAGATTTCCCCGACTATTTCCAGGTCATCTCATTTATGGATGTCCTTGAGCATCTGCCTGATCAACAGGCGGCGCTGCAAAAAGCCTGTAATCTGTGTGAGCCGGGCGGTTATGTGCTCGGTGAAACGTTTGTCACGGAAAGTCGTTTGGCTCGCAGTCTTGGCCCCTGGTGGCACGCTGTCGATCCGCCCAACCATCTTCTCTTGCTTGGCACAGCCGGGATTGACCAGTTGATGACCAACCAGGGCATGTCGCTTATGGCCGAGTCGTATCAACCCCGTCGTTTGTCAGTGTCCTCATTGGTGTCCAAATTTGGGACGCTTGGCAAGCGCATAGCGACACGTCTCAACACGGGACGGATCAGTGCGTGGGGGGTTAACATCCAACTGTGGGATGCGCGTCTCTGGTTGTATCGTAAAAAGGATTAGACCAATCATCTTATACGTCAGCACCATCGGATGTAAGCATCCCCATCCCTGAAGGGAGGGGCTTTTAGCCCCAATGCTTACCAGACTTGGCCTGAGAAGGCTCCGTTAGAGACGAATACATAGGCACTTCGGGATACCTCACCAGTTCCGAACTCTGCGGTGACCG
>DAOTUR010000877.1:0-4575 GCA_034436915.1 Anaerolineae bacterium | reverse complement strand
CCACAATTTCAGACGAGAGATGATTTTTTATGAGTGATTCCTATAAAGACACGAACGCGCTCAATACGCGCAGTCGGACACTGGTCGAAGGGCCAGATCGGGCGGGCGCACGCGCCATGTTCAAAGCGATTGGCCTGACGGATGAAGACCTGCGCAAGCCGCTCATCGGTATCGCCAACACCTGGACGGAAATCGGGCCATGCAACTTCCACCTGCGTCGCCTAGCGATGGAAATCCGTAAGGGCATCATCGCGGCGGGCGGCACACCGCTGGAATTCAACACCGTCAGCATCAGCGATGGCATCACGATGGGGACAGAGGGTATGAAAGCCTCGCTCGTCAGCCGCGAAGTCATTGCCGACAGCATTGAGTTGGTGGTGCGCGGCAATATGCTGGATGGCGTGATTGCGCTCTCGGCCTGCGACAAGACCATTCCCGGCACGATCATGGCGCTGCTGCGCCTCAATATTCCCTCCATGATGCTCTACGGCGGCACAATCGCCCCCGGCCGCTTCAAAGGGCAGGCGCTGGATATCGTGAGCGTGTATGAGGCGATTGGCTCGTACTCTGCCGGGCGCATCAGCGGTGAAGACCTCAAAAATATCGAAGATCATGCCTGCCCTGGCCCCGGCGCGTGCGGCGGCCAATACACCGCCAACACAATGGCGATGATCAGCCAGATTATCGGCCTGTGTCCGATGGGCATGGCCGATGTCCCCGCCGAAGACGACGACAAAAACACCGTCGCTTACACCGCTGGCACAATGATGCTCGATCTGATCGAACGCAACATTCGCCCGCTCGACTGCGTGACGCGCCAATCGCTCATCAATTCGATTGCGTGCGCTGCTGCTACCGCTGGCAGCACCAATGCGATTCTGCACACGCTGGCGTTTGCGCGTGAGTCGGGCATTGAGTTCACGCTCGAAGATATCGAAGCCATCAGCAATCGCACACCCGTCATCACCGATCTGCGCCCCACCGGAAAATATGTCGCGCTTGATCTGTATCGGGCGGGCGGATTTCGCCTCGTGGTCAAGCGCATGTTGGAGGGTGGCTTCATTGATGGCAACACCATGACCGTCACGGGCAAGACGCTGGGCGAAGAAGCCGAATCAGCGGTTGAGACGCCCAATCAGAAGGTCGTCATGCCGCTGGATCAGCCCATCAGCCGACATGGAGGCTACTACATTCTGCGCGGCAATCTTGCGCCCAATGGCTCCGTCGTCAAGCTCAAGGGCGATGAGCACATGCAGCATCGCGGCCCGGCTCGCATCTTCAACCGTGAGACGGATGCCCGTGCCGCAATCCAGGCGCGGCAGATCGTCGCGGGCGATGTGGTCGTGATCCGCTATGAAGGGCCTGTGGGCGGGCCAGGGATGCAGGAGATGCTCGGTGTCACGGCGGCACTGGTGGGACAGGGTCTGGGGCGCGATGTCGCCCTCATCACCGATGGTCGCTTTAGCGGCGGCACACGCGGCCTGATGATCGGCCATGTCGCCCCCGAAGCGATGATCGGCGGCCCGATTGCGCTGCTGGAAGAGGGCGATATCATCGAGATCGATGCCGAAAATCGCACCCTCAATGTGGATCTGCCCGATGAGGTGCTGGCTCAGCGCCGCGCCGCGTGGACGCCGCCGCCGCCGAATTACACATCGGGCGTGCTGGCGAAATTTGCCAAACTCGTGGCACAGGCTGACCAGGGCGCTGTGACGAATGTGCTGATCTAAAAGCGAAGAGCCAACCACAGGGGAAATCTTGACAAAATATAAACGAGGGAAATTTCCCTCGTTTATATTTTTAACTACATATTTACATAAATAAATGATTGTGGTGGATGTTTAACATTCAAATCTGCTTGAAGGCTCAAAGGTTCTTCATAAACTGATACCTTGCCAATCCGAATAGCATATCCAATATCACGACCATTGAAATAAGCTTCAAAGCGGCTTTTTTGGATTCCTGAAAACTCTTGTGTTTGCTGCCATAGATCTTCAATATCACATTCTATGATACCTTCGATTTCAAACTCACCAATCACCTTACAAACAGGAGAGGTTGCATAGATGACGATTTTTTCCACATTAGGTCTTTTGAATACTCTGCGACGAAATTCAAATTGCTTTGAACCATTTAGAATTCGTTCGACAAATTCAGGCTTGATCGACAATAAAACGCTGATCGCCATTAGATAACTCCATAAGGTTTTGGAACGCATGATCGTCTAACAACTCGAATCCACGAGGTGCTTCGGAAATTATGTTCTGTTCTTGTAGTATCTTCAAGTTTAGTCTTTTAGCAAATGAAAAAATATACAGAAAATTGACAATGAACGGACGGTTATTTGGCTTGTAATTCCAATGTTTAGCTAAATCAAAGTCAGTAAAAACGCTCCGTCTTTTACAAAGTGTAATAAAATGCTCCAAATCATCAATTTTTGTGATAACTTCCTGAACAATCCCTACAGTAGTCGTAACCGAGGTGTAATATGCGGAACCACCAGATGCTGTTCGGTAAAAAACGATAAGATTTCCCTTTTTGAGGTTACGCTCAATAGAGCGAGATATATAGACCTTACTTAAGGCATTTCTGTTAGGTCGATTCTCAATGAAATTTTGGGGAGATTCGGTACGCAGGATAGAATCTGGAAATAACTCAGTGTGGTATTCTGGGTATATAGGAACAATGAACTTTCGTGTTTTCAGTGAAAAATAAGGGTATGTAAGCTGAGGGTTTGCTATATCAAAGTGAGGGTGAAAATCACGAGTGTATACATTCTCTTCTTCCTTTTTTTTACCGTGATATTTAAAGCCCCATTCTTGAATAAGCTCAATTAATTTCCCCTGATCAATTGTTCTATCGAATATAGTCACATAAATTTCATCGACTTTATACTGCATAGCATTGTCAAACACAATCTTTAGAAATCGTTCTCCAAGTTTGAAACCATTGATGATAACTTTAAATGTCCCGATCTTTAAGCGGCGTTTTGGTTGCAATACAGGCTGTATATCACCATAATTTTCGTCTTTGCCTTCTGATTTTACATAGAGAAACGCCAGAATAGCGTTATCTGGCCCTTTGCACACATAAGCTATTTCTTGAGCTTTACGGTTAAACCACTTTTCGAAATCAGGATAGTCTTGTTTGAACGAATCAAAGAACGGATCTTGAATATCAATATTTCCAAAATACTCTTTTTTGACGGATAATACTTTATAGTCAATCAAATCTGGGTTCTCTGCTACGAGTTTTTCAAGGAAAGCGTCAATCTTAAACACACGATGACTTATACCCAGATCAGCAGCTTTTTGATGTATCTTTTTATCTTCCGTAATTAATATATCAACTCTCTCGCTATACAATTCATTGAGCAAAGAACTGTCAATACGATCATTAGGAGTCGTATCATATTTTTGGCGTATAGAAGTTATTGCTGGCGAATCGGGAGCTAATGTCTTCAAAACATTATAGCTCTTTATCTTTTTTTCAAACGTAGCTACAACTCTTGGATCTTTGTGTTGCCGAATTTCATCAAGCGAGAGGGGATGAATATACTTTTCATATTTGAGGTTATCCAACCAGTTAAACAAAGAACCTATAGCATCCATTACGACATAATTTGCTTCTCGATGAATAATAACATTTGTGTCAAGTAGAACTCGCATTTGACTACCTTTCCGATTTTAGATCGTAGTGTAGGACATTAGTAAGTATAAATCAATTATAAGGCAATCGAAACTCTAGCACCCACATCCGCTGCTGCATATCGGCCTTTGTGCCACGAATCGATCACAAACATCTGAACCACAGAGGACACAGAGCGCATAGAGTGCACAGAGGACACAGAGAAGACAATCATAAAGTCTCTGTGTCCTCTGTGGTTTATCTTCTGTTGTCCTCCAACAATCGAAATTCCAGCACCCATACTCGCTGCTGCATATCGGCCTTTGCGCCATGAATCGTCCGCCATGCGGCCAAAAATTCCTCCTGTGACTTATAGCCTTCAGCCCGTGCATCCGCCTCGCTGATCTCCTGCACCGCTTCTTCGCGGATGCCTGTGAGCGTCATATGCGCCACCGCCTTGAGCGTGCGGGCAGGCTGGATGGCATAGGTTTTGCCCACCTGATACACAACCCGATGGCCTTTTGCCGTCGTCATCGCCACAACCTGCCGATTGCCCTCACGAATCAGCGTTTGATCGGGACGGGCAAGTCGGCGCGTCTGGGTTTTACGGCGCGAGAGCACAAAATCAAGCGTGTGCGAAAAAATCATTCTATGCTCTCAATCCTATTTGTGTATCAAGCGGCAAAACGATCTAGTTATGATGTGTACTGTGCCGCATATTCGTCGGAGGGTGGCACAATCTGAATCACATCAATCAGGATGCCATTCGGGTCGGCAAGCGCAAAGTGCCGCTGCCCAAAATCTTCCGTGAGCAGCTCACGCAGTAGCGGCAGCCTCCCCTTATTGATGAGTCGATCATATTCAGAATCCACATGATCGACTTCAAAGTTCAAGAGCACCCCCTGCACAGGCTTTTGGTACTCTGCCACCACCGTAGCATGATTGTAG
>DAOTUR010000876.1:0-13445 GCA_034436915.1 Anaerolineae bacterium | reverse complement strand
TCACACAAAAAGCACCTGAAAAGGTGCTTTTTTGATTCATTCTATTTTCGTCTTACGTCCTGGCCCACCCCATTCATCTACCCCAAAATCGATTTTGCTGCCGTTGCTCTCTAACCAATGGTGCATGTCTCGATCTTGTGAGCGTTCTGATCCAGAAAATCGAATTCTGAGGTTCAATTTTTGATATTTAAAGGTTCTTAAAGGGCCAAAGCGTCTTTGTAGGGGCGCGATATATCGCGCCCCTACGACAATCCCATCTTAAATTTATGACTTGCACCATTGGTTCTCTATATCTTGTTTAATCAGATCACGCACATACTACACGCACCACCAATAAGATATCGCGTGTGCCTTTCCACGATTCGCAGTACACTCAAGGCATTCGCACATCTGCACAATAACCTGATCTTTGACCCTTTGAGAGATGTATCTTATGCCTGCTCCGCTTGCTGTTCAGCTTTACACGGTTCGTGATGCCCTCGCGGCTGACTTTGAAGGCACGCTGCGTCGTCTGGCAGCGATGGGATTTGTCGGCGTCGAGTTTGCGGGCGTCTATGGGGCCTCGCCTAACGATGCCGTTATCCTCTGCCGCGATCTGGGCCTCCAGATTGCATCCGCTCATCTGCCTCTGCCCCTGGATGATAAAGCCTCCCAGGTGGTTGATACCGCAACGGCCATGGGGATTGAAATCGCCGTCTGCCCCTGGCTGCCACCACAGCGCTTTACCTCGGTGGACGACATCAAAAGCGTGTGCGATGAACTCAATGCTGCTGAGGAGGTCTATCGTTCGCGTGGGATGCGGCTGGCGTATCATAATCACGATTTTGAGTTCCGTCCGATGCCTGATGGCAGCCTGCCGCATGACCATATGCGGGCCTTCTGCTCGCCCTCCATTTTGTTTGAGGTGGATACCTATTGGGTGGTCTTCGCTGGGCAAGACCCGGTTGAACTGCTCACCGATCTCGGCACACATGCCCCGCTGGTTCACATCAAGGATGGCACGGGCAAAGCCGGAGATGCGAACGTGGCGGTGGGGGATGGCGTGGTCGATGTTACGGCTGTCGTTGCCGCAGCCCAGGCGCAGTGGCTGATTGTTGAATTTGATCGCAGTGATAGCGACATTTTCGCCGCGCTGGAAAAAAGTGCTCAGTATATGCTGACACAGGGTCTGGCGCAGGGGCGATAATCGGGAACGGCGCAGCCACCCTGCGCCGTTTATCTGTCTATGAACTGATAGTCTTTGGCACCTGAGCGAAGAACAACCGAACCCGCGTGCGCTGACCAATGCTCGTCATGCTGGCAAGATCATGGCTGAGGGCGCTGCGGATATCTGCGGCTTGGATCGGATCAATCACGCTGCGGCAGATCGCCCCGATGGTCGATACATCTTTGTGACACTCCACCACGTCTAAAGACGTGTGGCTTCTCGTAAAATTCTACGAGCTACAGCCTTGCGACTGGCCTGTGTCCAGGCATCTACGCCTACTCCGCTTGCCAGAGGCAGCCGGTCTACGATGCTTGAGCGCACGCTCTCATTCGTTGACGATTTTACAGGCTGAACGATGTCTCAGCCCAACGCCGTATCGTCTGCCTGGTAACGTGCCTGTCGCTCATAGCGCTGGAAACGTCTCGTCTGCCCGATGAGGGGCCTTCAGTTTGTGCGAGAGACGATACGCTCATTATATCTCAGAAAGCGTCTGACCACAGCCATTGAAATGGCGTGGCTTGCGGCGGGCTAAAGCCTTAAAACACGGTCAGAAATCCAGCCGCTCAGAAACACATGAATCATCTGAATTTTGATGGTCACGTTTTTGCTCCTTCGATGATCTCTACGCCCAGGGCAATCTTCCCCAGCATCGGAGAAAACAACCACATCACTGGGCGACCTCCGTAAGATCAAATACAAGTTATGTGAAGCATCCACCTCATTTTTGAGATACCATTTATTAGACCAGTTTATTTACTAAATCTTCATTGTCACCTCATAAGCAAAGCCGCCAGCGGCTTGCTGGCGGCTTTATTTGATTCACGAGTTGTAGAATTCAATGTGCCGATCAGGGTTTACCGGGAGCGCCTTGTCCATTGGGCGGCGGCGGATTCTGTTCACCTTGTCCATTCGGCGGCGGCGGATTCTGTCCACCAGGGCCACCTTGACCACCGGGGCCACCGCCCGCACCGAGACGAACCGCCGTTCCACGGAAGCAGCCAATGGTATAAGGATATTCATAGGTGGCGTGGTAGTGATACATCTCGACCATCTGGCCGTCCCACATAATCTCGTGGGTATGGCCGTGACATTCATCCAGGTCGGTATTCGTCAGCGCTGTGCCGTCTTCGCCAAAGTGTCCATACAGCCCAAAGCCATCCAGCGCGTAGCCCATCAACACCGAGTGTGTGCCTGCATCCGGCTTATCTTCCAGGCACGAGGTCAGGTTGTGGTAATGATACTGACCGTTGCCCTCCGGGTGGCCCTGGCATTTGTCCTGCGTTTCATGCGCGACAGCATCGCGCTTTTCAGCATCGAGGCCATCAAAAACGACGCTGCCCGTCAGCATAATGGCGATGGCTCCGCCCATACATGACGGTTCTGCTGCCACTGTCGGCATCACAGGCAGCTTGATCGACATATCCTGAGCAGAGATGGTATTGGGATTGGGATCGACTTTGGCGGCATCATCGCCAGCGGCCACTGGGTAAACGCCTGTGCCATGATTGGGCAGCGAATTACCTGTGAAGACGCGCTCTGTGCCTTCGGTGGTGATGGCAAATTCAAACGGCCACATCACATCGCCATCAACGATGTATTTCTTTGTCATATCAAAGGTTGTGCCATCGGCTGAGAACCAGGGGCCTAAGACCCGCGCCCCGCCGTTACTGCTAGGGCCGCCATCGCCGCAGCGCCACACGTAGCCCACCTGCGGCTCCTGCGACAATTTGCCATCGCCCACAGGCAGCTTTGTCAGATCGAGTTGTTGATCCTGGGCGAGCGCAGGCAGCGCAAATAAGAGAGCCAACAATGCAAAAAACACTATTCCGCGATATCGAACTGTCATAATCTGTAGCCTCTCAGAGGAGATTAAACCTTGAGACTATTGTAATATAAAAGCGGGGTGAGAAGCTTGTTGGATTTGTAAACTGTGAGTTATAAAAGTGTTATGTGCGGTGGCACTCGTTGGAAATATAGTACCCCTTTACGCTGAACGTTAGGCATAAACGTGGTCGTAGGGACACGGCAGGCCGTGTCCAAACACCCTGAATATTACTGTTTATCGTTGTGGGAAGGTTACTGTACGAATTGCTTTTAAGCCTCCAGCCCCGCCCCATCGCAGTCCAGCGTCGCAAAGTGATCTGCCAGCGTTTCGGCGCGGCGGATGCGCGTGACACGGCCATCGGCGTGCCACAGCAGCTCTTGTGGACGCAGCCGCCCATTGTAATTGAAGCCCATCGAATGCCCATGTGCGCCCGTATCGTGGATGATGAGCAAATCGCCCTCTTCAATCGGCGGCAGAGGACGTTGAGTGGCGAAGAAATCATTGTTCTCGCACAAACTCCCGACCACATTCACGACCGCCTCCCCATGATCCCCTTTGCCTACCACCGAGATATGATGATAGGCCCCGTACATACCAGGGCGCATGAGTGAGGACATATTTGCGTCCACGCCGATGTAGCGCCGATAGGTGTCCTTGTGATTGATGGCCCGTGTCACCAGCACGCCATGCGGCCCGGTGAGATAGCGCCCACTCTCCATGTGCAAGGCCGGAGCGTAGCCATACTGCGCCTGGAACGCCGTGAGTTGCGCCGCCGCGTCCAGGGCCAGCGCGTCCAGATTCAGCGCCATATCATCAGGCCGATAGGGAATGCCCAGGCCGCCGCCCATATTGATAAAATCGAAACGAATATTCAGCGCCGCACTGATCTCCGCGATGAGGGCCAGCAGCATCGCCACCGTCTCGCGCATATAGGTGTCATCGCGCTCATTCGACACGAGCATAGTATGCAGGCCAAAGCGCTGCGCTCCGCGTGCCTGCGCCCGTCGATATGCCTCCAAAATTTGATGGCTGGCGACGCCATATTTGGCCTCCGCTGGGTTGCCGATGATGGCATTGCCGCTGCGCTGCGAGCCGGGATTGTAGCGAAAGCAGATCGTCTGCGGCATGTGCGGCACGTTATCGATCAGAGAGATATCATCCAGGTTGAGCAGGCATCCCCCATCACTCAAGGCCGCTGCAAACTCGTCCTGCGTCGTGTTGTTCGAGGTGAACATGATATCGGCCCCTCGCGCCCCCACCTGCCGCGCCAGCACCAATTCCGCGATTGAACTGCAATCGAAGCCGAAGTCCATGTCAAACAAAATTCGCAGAATGTGCGGGTTGGGCAGCGCCTTGACTGCATAATACTCGCGGAAGCCTGCAATCGGGGCAAAGGCACGTTTGAGGCGCTCACCTGTAGCCCGAATGCCGCGCTCATCATAAATATGAAACGGCGTGCCAAAATGGGCTGCAATGTCGGGCAGCGCCGTATCAAGCCGTTCAAGCCACTCAGGAGAGGCAGGCACACATCACTCCTTTCACGAGAACGATTCGCGGGCGATCAATGGGGTTGCTTCAAGCGGCGCTGGTGCGGCTGATGCTTCGGGGACAGACTGCACCTCATCAATGTTCACGCGCCATGTGATTGCCAGCACGAGCATGTACACCCCCAAGAAATAAGACAGCGAAGGCACAGGATAGAAAGTCTCCTGCGTCAGCGACGAGAAGAGCAGCGCCACCGATCCCCAGAAGATGGGCCGCGAATGTGTGTCATACGCCCACAGATGGCGGATCACCCACAGCGCCAGCAGAATAAAGATTGTGAGGCCCCAGATGCCGCTCTCGACGATGAGATGCAGAGCCAGCATATGGGCATTGCTGCCGCTGTTGACGGTATTGCCAAAGCCCGATCCAAACAGCCAGCGTGTGAAATCAGCATTGAGAAAATCCAGCCGCTGCCCCCAGATGATATCCCGATCCGACAGGTTGTCAGCATTGGTGGCATCCAGCAGCGTGGCACTGCGAGCAAGCGTTTCTTCTGAGACGAGGGATTCAAGCGGATTTCGTATCACACCGAGCACAATTGCCAGAGACACCGTGATAGCGCCGATCATCATGAGAAAGATGTAGCGCGGACGATAGATGAAGTAGAGGCTGGTGAATACCAGCAGCGAGGCGAGTCCGGCACGACTCTCCGACAGGAAAACGGTGAAATTGCCAAACCCCAGCAGCGCGATATCAAAAATCGAACTGCGTGCGCCACGCAAATGCAGATACAGCGCCGACAGCAGCAGCACCTGAATCCCCGTGTAAGAATGGTTATAGCTCACCATGCCAAAGGGCGCAGGCAGGCCGTAACGGGTGTAGGTGTAATAGATATTCCAGGGGCCGGAGATCGCCAGATTATCGGGCAGTTGGCTCACGAAGACATCAGGCGTCACGACCTGATAATGCGTCATCATAATGCCAACGCCCATCATGATCAGGACGAAGACGGTCACACAGCTCAGGATACGCCGACGGAACTCATTCAGGGGGACGCGAATGGCGACCCAGAACAAGAAAAAGTATTGTGCCAACCGATACAGTTGAAAAATGCCGAACGTGAAGCCCGAATCGCCCGAAAAATTCTCACCGCCGATGGTTCGCATAAATCGAAAGAGTAGGAACGAGAAGAAACACAGCACATAAATTCCCAGAAGAATTCGCATCATCTGGCGATTCGTCTTGGAGACGGGAATCTTTCTTGAGAGGGGCCGTACAAGCACGATCAATCCCAGCAGGATGACCGCAAAATCAGCCAGCCCCGGCCAGATGGCCCACGATGGCCCAATCGGGAGGACGGGAATCGTATACGCCTGCGTTGCCAGATAAATACACAGGCCCAGGAAATGCCAGCGTGTCGCACGGATCACATCGGCAAAAGCGTGTGAGGGAGACTCAGCGAGCGGTGGAGTCGCCACGATACACCTCCTCCAGCGCTGCGATGCTGGTGGCAATATTGAAGGGACTGACGGAGACGCGCATGAGTGCCTCTTGCGGCGTCAGCGGGGCAGGCTGCCGCGCCACACGCAGCAGATGGTTGACCCATGCGTCAACCGCATCTTCTGTAATAGGCAGGAAGGTGATATGCTCTGGCACAATTTTGATTTCGGGCGTGACGGTATCGGCGATGAGACACATCAGCCCGGCGGCCTGTGCTTCGATGCCCACCAACGGCAGACCTTCAAATTTCGAGGGCAGCGCAAACACATCCATCGCGCTCATGATGCGATGCACATCACTCCGCAGTCCTAAAAACACAAACATCTCCCTCACACCCCGTGCTGTGGCCTGCTGTTCGATCTTGTCACGCAGCGGCCCATCGCCGACCAGCACAAAACGCGCTTGCGGCAGTTGCGGCTTGAGCGCCTGGGCAATATCGAGCAAATAGGCGTGATTTTTCTGCTCAAAGAAGCGCCCGACATGCCCGATGATCAGAGCATCGTGTGGGAGATTCAGTTCATCACGCACCGCACGCCGATGCTGCCGAATGTTCTCAAACGGCGCGAGATCAATCGCGCAGTAGAAAATCCGATAGCGGCCATCTTGCTCCCAGTCACGACCAAAGACCGAGGGAGCTGCCTGACGACTTGCGGCCAGTCCGTATGTACTGGCGTTCTTCACCAGCGTCTTCATCCCGGCCAGATATATACGGCGCGGGACGGACGCACGCGCATCTATCGCTTCCGTATCAAGGTGGCTGTGAGCCACGCGCACCCGGACACCGCTGAGTCGCGCCACTGTCAGGGGCCAGCCGCCATATTGGTGCACATGGGTATGCACGACGTGATAGGGGCCATCCTGCTGCAAAATTTGCCGAAAGCGCTGCCCATACCCCGCTAAATCAGACGGGTGCAGGCAGCGCAGCACACGAGCGCCAAGCGTCTGCGCCTCATCTTCGTAGTCGCCAACATCCGATGAATGCACGAGAAAATCGACGTGAAAGTGCTCACGGTTGATATGACGCAGGACGTGCATCAGCCATGTCTCCGCCCCGCCGCGATTGAGCGAACCGAGAACATGCAGAACTTTAAGCAGTGCATCAGGCATAGGCCGTTTTCCCCTTGTTCGGTTGACGAATACGCCAGATGGCATAGCCTGTAATGATCAGGCTGCCAATCAACTGCACCAGATTGGCGATCATCATCACCCACACCGCGCCGCGCACCGCATCGCCTGGGATCAGCAAAGCACAGGCGATGAAGGTGACAACCGCCGTCAGCCCAAACAGAATCGTCTGGACGCGGAAATAGCGGGCCGCTGTCATCGTGTAGCCTGCAAACGAGGCCACATAGCTCACGCCCGCCGCTACCATCACCAGCACGAACAGATCGGAATCCTTCGCAAAATCCGCCGTAAAGATGAGGCTCAGAAGCTGCTTGCCGCCAATCAGCGCCACCAGCACGCCCGCCACTGCCATGAGCAGGCTGACGCCCAACAGCTTCACGGCGAGGCTGACGAACGGGCCAATCCGCGCATCGGCGTAGTAGCGGGCCAGACGCGGGATGGCAGATTGCCCTAGCGCATTGACCACTGTCGTACCCGCCAGCATCAAATACTGCATGACGGAGAAGATGCCCAGATCGTCCACACTGTGATAATGCTCGACAAAGTACGTCGGGATGTTGTTGTTGAGCGATATCATCATCATGACAAAGCCGAGCGGCAGCGACAGCCATGCCAGCCGCCGCAGGCGCTCCCAGTCCCAACGCGGCCTCAGAGCATCACGCAGGCTGAGGTCATTAGGATCGTTGGTCTTGAGGGTGGTCATGCGCCGCACCGCCGGAATGTCATACAGCAGCAGCACACATGTCCAGCCAATCAGCAGGGCCACCGTCCCCCATACAATGCTGTGTGTGACCGCCAGCGTCGTCGCCATTGCCAGGATTGATACCACGCCCTTAATCATCGTCGATTTGGCAATGTAATCCAGGCGCTCACGCTGCTGAAGCAGGCCAAACAGCACATCGCTGATGGCTTCCACTGCCTTCGCCAGCCCGATCACCAGGATGACCGCCGCTTTCTGAGGCGTGTAGCCGCTCGTAAACACGATGACCGCGATGACAGACAGGCCGATCACCGTCATGAATAAGCGCAGCGCCAGATAATGGCCGGGGCTGTAATCCCGATGGGCATCTGTCGCCTGGACAGCGCGAAGCTGCAAATTGGTGAAGAGAATGATCGGCGCACAGACGCCCAGGCCCAACGAGAACAGCCCGACAGCCTCTGGCCCCGCCAGCTTGGACAGGAGCACCAGCAGGACGCCCTGTGAGGCCGCATAAAAAATATACCCGACAAACGTCCACGAAAAATTCCGACGCAGTGACAGCCCTGTCGCGTTTGGATCACGCTTGGGTTTTTCCAACACATCGGAGTCAAGCGCCGTGAGCGGTTCGGCAGAGGGAAGATCAGCAGTCATCAGACAACCTTATGATGGGCATATGCTTCTATCCATTGTAGATGAGAATGAAAACAGGAGGTAGACTGCTGCCCCGCGCAACGGCGCAGACCTACAACATGTGATACATCCTCTTTATCATGATTCCTTCGGAATCTCATCATTCTGTGCTGCATCATCTCACGATTTGGTTTGATTCGGGCTGATTTGAGATGAGCACAGCCGTGAGATACTAACGCTCACGCGAGGATTTTCTAACTCTTTTGTTATATTGTGGTCTGATATGGTGTGCGCGGACAGGCATGAAAGTATGCTATACTGCCTCATCGTGAAGAAACGCACACACGGAAGATGCATGAACGCTATAGTCACGATTGAGCAGCGCTACGCCCGCACACCTGATGGACACATATGGACGGCGGATCAAAATGCCTACTCTTTGTTCACGCGCTATCTGGCAATCTTCGAGCATGTGACAGTCATCTCTCGCGTGCAGGATGTTGACTCTGTGCCTGAGACCTCCCTCCGCGCCGATGGCCCCGGTGTGAGTTTTCACCCGATCCCGTATTATCATGGCTTTCTCCAGTATCTACCCCAGTTTGCCCGTATCAATCAGGCTGTTCGCAGCGCGATTCCGGCAGACAGCGCCGTATTTTTCCATGTCGCCTCGCTTCTGGCGGGCATTGCTGCTCCGTCTTTACAGCGCATCGGCTATCCCTACGGCGTGGAAGCGGTGAGCGATCCCGCCAACACCTTCGCCCCTGGCACGATGAAGCATCCGCTGCGCCCGTTCTTTCGCTACTGGTTCGCCAAAAGCATGACGGAGCAGTGCGCCCATGCCGCCGGAGCCTGCTATGTCACCAAGCAGTATTTACAGACCCGCTATCCCTGCCCGGCCTTCATGGTGGGCGTCTCGGATGTGGTGATTGACAACGCGGCCCTCGTGAGCGAAGCGCATACCCCGCCTGCCAGCGGCCCGATTCGGCTGGTGCTGGTGGGATCGTTGCAGCAGCTTTACAAAGGCCCGGATATCCTCGTTGAGGCGCTGCGGCAGTGTGTCAGCAGCGGCCTTGATCTGCATCTCACGATGATTGGCGATGGCAAGTACCGCGCCCAGATTGAAGTCCAGGTGCAGCAGGCCGGCCTCACGGAACGGGTGCGCTTTGCGGGCAATCTGCCCGGTGCGCCCGCTGTGCGTGCCGAACTGGATCAGGCTGATCTGTTTGTTTTGCCCTCACGCTCCGAAGGCCTGCCGCGTGCTGTGGTCGAGGCGATGGCGCGGGGACTGCCCTGCATCAGCACCACTGTCGGCGGCATCCCCGAACTGCTGGAGGCGCGTGATCTTGTGCCGCCGGAAGATACGGACGCACTCGCTCGCAAAATCACGGAATTCGTAACCGACCCGACGCGCATGACGCAGGCCGCCGCCCGCAATCTGGCCGAGGCCCGCGATTATCATCTCGAAACCTTGAAGCAGCGGCGGCAGACCTTCTACCGTCATATTGCCGATATCACTCAGCGTTGGCTCGACGCGCATCGTTCACGGGTGTAAAGGATAAACTCTTATGTGTGGTATCAGCGGTGGATGGCACTCACCAGCCCTGCCAGAGCCTGTTATTGTCCAGGCGCTTGACGCAATCAAACATCGCGGCCCGACGGATTACGGCCTGCGAACCTACGAAGATGCCTTCATTGGGATGCGCCGCCTGAGCATCATCGATCTGGCAGGCGGGCATCAGCCCCTCTACAACGAAGATGGTCAGATCGCCGTCATCTTTAACGGCGAGATTTACAACTATCTCGAATTGATCCCTGATCTGAAAGCACGCGGACACGTCTTCAAGTCGCGCTCGGAT
Source organism: Anaerolineae bacterium (assembly GCA_034436915.1). Taxonomy (GTDB): domain Bacteria; phylum Chloroflexota; class Anaerolineae; order Aggregatilineales; family Phototrophicaceae; genus JALHOR01. Next base: position 3,117 of record DAOTUR010000876.1, on the reverse strand, counting down.
ACGGAAGTGCTGCTGCATCTGTATGAGGAATATGGCCCGGACATGTGTCGTTTCCTGCGCGGCATGTTCGTCTTCACCATCCTCGATATGCGCCAGAATGTCCTGTTCGTCGCCCGCGATCACTACGGCAAGAAGCCGCTGTTCTACACGCGCACCCCGTCGGGCGGCATTCTCTTTGCCTCTGAGATCAAAGCACTGCGCGTGCTGGCAAAAGAGGCTCATGTCCCGCTCGTGATCAACGATCAGGCGATTTACGATTATTTGTCGCTCGGCACAGTGCCGCAGCCCGATTCGATCTACTGCGGCGTTCATGCGCTGCCCGCTGGCTCGTGGATGCGCTTCGATGGGCATGATCTCAAAATCGAGACGTTCTGGCATGTTGACTATCGGCGCAAAATCGATATCTCCTATCCCGACGCCTTAGAGCGCGTGCGTGGCATCATCAGCGAGGCGGTGCGGATTCGTCTCCGCAGCGATGTACCGCTGGGCGTGCTGCTGTCGGGCGGCATTGACTCGTCGATTGTGGCGTATGAGGCGGCCCGAGAAGTCGGTGACAATCTCAAGACCTTCACGGTGGGCGTCGAGGATGCCGAACTGAATGAGGCCGATGTCGCCCGCCGCACCGCGCAGGCACTTGGCGTGCAAAACATCATCCTGCCGATGAAGATCGATCCTGAGCAGACGCTGCCCGCCCTGGTGCGCCAGTACGACCAGCCCTTCTCCGATCCAAGCGCTATGCCCTCTCTCGCCATCTCGAAATTGGCGCGTGAGCATGTCACCGTCGCGCTGAATGGCGATGGCGGCGATGAGCTGTTTGCGGGCTACCGTCGCTATGTCGCCACCCAGATGACCGACTCGCTGAATTGGATTCCCGCCCCGGCAGCGCGGGCCGCCGCCGCGACCCTGAGCCGCATCGCCCCCAAGCGCCGCTCAGCCCTGGGCCATATGGCACGGTTGGCCCGCACGCTGTCCTACAGCGAGGGCGAACGCTATATCGCCCGCACAATGGATATGCTGCTGGAACAAGATAAAGCGTCCATCTGGCGCGGCCCCAAGATGCGCCCGACGGAAGCCTGGATCGAATCCATCCCCACCTATGCCGATAATGATCTCGATATTCAACTCAGCCGCGATGTGCAGATCATTTTGCAAAGTGCGCTGCTGGTGAAGATGGATATCGCAACGATGGCCGCCTCGCTTGAGGGCCGTTCGCCGATGATGGATTACGTGCTGGGCGAATTTGCCATGAGCCTACCCAATCACTATCTGATCAAAGGCACGACGACCAAAGCCCTGCTGCGCGATGCCTATCGCGGGCTGCTGCCCAACGAGGTCATGGAGGGCAAAAAGCGCGGCTTTGAAATCCCGTTGAAATCATGGCTGTCAAACGAACTGCGTCCCATGATTAACGATCTGCTGGCGACGCCGAATGCGCGTGTGCGCCGCTATGTCACCGATGAGTATGTTGATCAGGTTGTGGCAGGCACGACGTTGCAGGATCGCAATGCCTCCTATCTGCTGTATTCACTGTTGATCCTGGAATTGTGGTTGCGTGAATTTGGTGAATAATCCGTCTCGTCCCCATGTCCTTATCATTGCCAGCCTGACCGAGTCACTGGTACGCTTCCGCCGTGAGATGATCAAAGCCTTCCTCGCGGCGGGCTGTCGTGTGACCGCGTTCGGCCCCAACCTTCACGAGGCGTCCATTGAGGAATTGAAGGCACTGGGTGTCGAGTTCCAGACGTATCCGCTGCATCGCGCCAGCCTCAATCCGATACAGGACTTCAAGACCCTGATGACGCTGCGCCGCATGATCAAAGCCGTGAAGCCCGATATGGTGCTCACCTACACCATCAAGCCGGTCATCTATGGCTCGCTGGCGGCGTGGCTGGCGGGCGTCTCGCGCTGTTATGCCATGATCAGCGGATTGGGCTATGCCTTTGGCACAGCGTCCACCAAGCAGCGTATCGTCGGCCAGGTGGTCTCGCAGCTCTATCGCCAGAGTTTGCGCGTGAATAAAGCCGTGCTGTTCCAGAATCCCGACGACCTGAATGAATTTGTCGCACGGGGCATCCTCCCGCGTGACAAAACCGTCCTCATCAATGGATCGGGCGTCGAATTGCAGCGCTTCACTCCGGCTCCCCTCCCCACACAGGCCATCTCGTTCCTGCTCATCGCCCGCCTGATTGCGGAAAAAGGCGTACAGGATTATGCGGAGGCGGCGCAACTGCTGCACAAGCGCTATCCCAATGCCCAGTTTCACCTCGTCGGGCCTTACGATCCCAGCCCGATAGCGATCCAACCGCATGAGGTAGACGCCTGGGTCAATCAGGGCCATATCATCTATGAGGGTGAGACGAACGACGTTCGTCCTTTCATTGCGGCAGCCTCCGTCTATGTGCTGCCCTCCTACTATCGGGAGGGAACGCCGCGTTCCGTGCTTGAGGCGATGGCGATGGGCCGCCCGATCATCACCACTGATATGCCGGGCTGCCGCGAGACCGTTACCAACGGCGTCAACGGCTTTCTCGTCCCGCCGCGCCAACCGAGCGCCCTGGCTGAGGCCATGCAGCGCTTTCTGGATGACCCCTCGTTGATCGCGCCAATGGGCCAGCGCAGCCGCGAGATCGCCATGAGCAAATACGATGTTCATCAGGTCAACCGCGTCATTTTAGGCACAATGGGTCTGAATACATAAATTATAGTCAGGAGGCAGATTCGCTTGGCAACCATGCAAATTCCGATGTCTTTACGCCCATCCACTTACAGCCCTTCTATCAGCAGCAGTTGGGCGATCTCCCCTTCACCGAAAAAGCAGGACAAACGTTCCTGGCGCTTCCCTTTTCCGGAACCATGACCGAGGACATGGTGGACTATGTGTGCAAGCACGTCCAAAAATTCCTTAACAACCATTAACAATTCTTATATTGAGTGATGAACGCCAAGTCTGTAGAATAAAGCTTCAAGTCAAGGTTGATTTACACAAAAGGACTGCAAATGTAAGCATCCCCATCCCTAAAGGGAGGGGCTTTTAGCCTCAGTGCTTACCAGACTTGGCCTGAAAAGGCTCCGTTAGAGGCGAATACATAGGCACTTCGGAATGCCTCACCAGTTCCG
>DAOTUR010000875.1:0-3211 GCA_034436915.1 Anaerolineae bacterium | reverse complement strand
CCTGCCTTGCCTTTTGCGGGACTGAAAGTCCCGCTCAAACCATCTTTTGGGGCGTGTTTCGGCGGGGTTTTCAACCCCGCAACACGGGAGACAGGGACTTTCAGTCCCTGGCGCAAGCGCTTTGGCCGCGTGATGAGGTGGGTGAAGACGCACACTTTGGCCCACAATGAGCACAAAATCCTTAAGTTGGTGCATATGGGGGCACGATACATCGTGCCCCTACAAAAACTGTTCTACCAATGTGTGACTTTTAGGCAATATCATCCCGCATGAGCCGCACATAGCGTTCTTCGCTCGTGCCGGAGCTGACCGAGAAAATACCAGCGTTCCGCGCCGCCATGTGCTGCTGCCGCCGAATGTGCGATGCCTGGGGAGTGAGATCAACGGTATCTTCACCCGCTTGAATGCGTGAAATAGCTTCTTCCACCTCAGTCATCGCTATCCCAAAAGGGTCGCCTGTTTCCAGGGCCTCCAGTTTGAAGACATCCACCAGGAAATTCTCAATCTGCGAGACGGTGCTGGCCCGCAGCACATACACGGGCGTGCCGCGCCGTTCCGCATCCACAATCAGCTTGGGGCGCGTGCGATAGTACGACTTGAGCGTCACAATCGCCTCGGCTTCGTCAGAGTTATCCGTCACATTCAGCGGCACATTCAAGCGCCGTGCGGATTGGATGAGACGGTTGCGGGCCACGCCATAAGCATGAACCATGATCGGTTTCAGATTGCGCGGCGCAGGGGCAGCCAGCGCCGGGCCAATGATATCAATCTCATCATCGTCCAACTCCGTATCGACAGCACGCGGCCCCTTGATCGGACGTACACCCGCGCCCTGCATCATCAACACGTTACCACCGTTGCCGCTGTTGCCGTTGCCATTGCGAAGCTTGCTGTCCGAGCGTCCATTGCGGCCCTGCTGCGGCGCAGAGTCCGACATAACATTGGCGTTGTTCAGCAAGCGTGATTCCGGGCTGGGCTGCACCATCTCTTTACGGATGTTGCCCTGGTCGTCGCGTGTCCGCAGTTCCACCGCACCAGGGCGATTCCGCAGCATCCCATCGACGCTGGTCGCCACATCTTCATGGATCACCATGCGATTACGGCCTTGGAGTTCCACCAGGATTTCAAAGGTGGGTGGCGCACGCCGTTCCAGGACGGTTTTTTGCGTGCCGCGCCGCTTGGCCTCTTCATCCGAGAGCGTCACCGATTCAATGCCGCCGATCAGATCGGACAGCACCGGATTCAGCATCAGGTTTTCCAGCGCGTTGCCGTGCGCTGTGCCGATCAACTGTACACCGCGCTCCGCGATGGTGCGGGCGGCACGGGCTTCCAACTCGCGGCCAATTTCATCAATCACGATGACTTCCGGATTGTGATTTTCAACCGCTTCGATCATGACTTCGTGCTGGCGTTCCGGGTGCGACACCTGCATCCGCCGCGCACGACCAATCGCGGGATGGGCCACATCGCCATCGCCGCCAATTTCATTCGAGGTGTCTACAATCACCACCCGCTTGAAATCGGCCAGCACACGGGCGGCCTCCCGCAGCATCGTCGTCTTGCCAACGCCCGGTGCGCCCAACATGAGCAGGCTGCGCCCGGACTTGATCAGTTCTTCCAGGATATCAATCGTGCCATAGACCGCACGTCCCACGCGGCACGTCAGCCCGACGACCTCACCTCGGCGGTTGCGAATGGCCGAGATACGGTGCAGGGTGCGCGGCAGACCCGCACGATTATCCGCGTCGAAATGCAGTTTTTTGGCGATGGCGTCCAGCTCAAGACGGTTGACTTCTTTTTCCGCCAGGACAATCTCGCCTGAGAGATAACGAGCCGTTGGTACGCGGCCCAGGTCGAGGATAATTTCCAGAAGATTTTCGGTGTCGCCGTTCTTGTCCAGTGCCCGGTTGATGGAGGGCGGCAGAATACTCCGCAGCTTATCGATATCGTCTGTAATGCGTCTATCTGTCATTCAGCTTGATTTTCTTCTCGTCGGGCGGATAGGGCAGTGACCCCCACCATGAGGAAGATTGGGGGACTGCAATCGTTTCAAATTGCTGTGTTTTGACTTTCAGTGAGTCATAGGTGCGGGAACGTACACCGGCAGCGATATGTTTCACCATGATCGCCTGTTCAATCCACGACTCAAAACCCAGGGCTTCCAACGTGCTGTGCAGCCAGCATTGATAGTTCCGCACGCACACATACACAGGCATACGATGGGCCTGTTCCGTCAGCGCGATGGCAGTCATCAGGATATCGGCGGCCTCGTGCATCACATCGGGATGAATATACGGCAGGATATAAATGCCATGCGTCCCACATGTGACCGAAAGATACGCTTCGACATTCCCATCGCGGCGGTAGACCAGGCCCCCGGCATCATTCTGCGGGGCAGTGATCTGTTGCAGCATGGCCGGAATCGTCCGTGTGATCAGCGATAGGACGCCGATTTGATCCGTCGATGTTTCGGGTCGGAGATCAACACTGCCATCTTCCTTCTTCAGCTTCAGCGGCGCATGGCGAAAAATTGTCTGGCGGGCATAGACCGCGAAACGGGCCATCCGCATGGTTTCAAAGATATGATTATCCGGTTCGACTTCGGCCACAATCGCATGAGCGCCATGACGCCCGGCCTCCCGTGCCATCGCATCCAGGATATGCAGCCAGGCCGTATTTTCCGTTTCATCATCGGGAGACGGTGCGAGATACACGATGTGTGCATTCGCATCATCCTGTCGGTAGCGAAATTGTCCCACGACCTGCTGTGTATTGGAGCGGGCCACCAGGGTATAAATGCCACGCGAAAACAGGATGCTGGACAGCAAGGAACTTTTTGCGCCGCGTGCATCCCGCGTCAGCCCGGCCTCGCTGTCGAGAATCGTGCCACTCGTCCCCAGCCGCCGCAGCAGCGGGATATCCACGAGAGTCAAAGTGCGCGTATCAGGTGCAGCCATGCTTACCATCTCCAACCGCACAGGCGAGCCAAACTTTCGCTTGAAACTCAGTGTAACATGCCCCCTGCGCTTTTTACATCGTAACGTATTGTCTCTTCATCGAATCGGCGCGAGAGACCCCTGCCTTTAGGCATGGGGAGGGAGAGCGCCTTGTCCTTTCTGGTAGGGATAGCCGTCAGAGTGCTTTCCCCGAAGGGAGGGAGCGATTTGAGTGACCGCTGGCTCGCTCCGAGCCGTTTCCGTTTTCACGGATA
>DAOTUR010000874.1:0-5246 GCA_034436915.1 Anaerolineae bacterium | reverse complement strand
CGATGCATCGTGCCCCTACAAAAGACCAAACAGGGCGTTACGATCAAGACGATGGCTCAAAAACAGCATGATGACCCTGTTTTGAGATTACAAATTCCATTATCAAACGGCTTCTTAGGCGTGGGGAGCGCTCACAGACAAGATGTCAGAGAGCCTTATAATCTACAGGTGCTGCGAGGCCAGACGCCAGATGCTCCCGAATATGATACACGGGCTTATCGTGCGACTCGTAATACGTCCGCATGACCATATCCGCCATCAGGCCCGTGCTGATGAGCTGCACCCCTAACACGACCAGCAGCACCCCCAGGATGAGCAGCGGACGATCCCCGATGTTATGCCCCAGGATGAGCTTATCATACGTCAGATACAGCAGCACCAGTCCTCCTAACAGGCTCGTCACCAGCCCCGCACCGCCAAATACACGCAGCGGGCGATTGAAGTAGCGCAGGAAAAACACCACCCCGATCAGATCGAGGAAGACCTTGAAGGTGCGGCTGATGCCATACTTGCTCTTGCCGTGAATGCGCGGGCGATCACTCACAGGCACTTCCGCCACCTGCACTCCCATCTGGCTCGCCACCGCCGGAATAAAGCGATGGAGATCGCCATACAGCCGCACGCCATGTGCCACCTCATGCCGATACGCTTTGAGGGTGCAGCCGTAATCATGCAGCATAATGCCCGTCGTCCGCGAGATCATCCAATTGGCGGTCATCGAGGGCAGGCGGCGCGTGATGTAATTCTCTTTGCGATCCTTCCGCCAGCCGCTGACGATATCATAGCCTTCGTCCATCCTGGCGAGGAGTTTGGCAATATCACGCGGATCATTCTGCAAATCGGCATCAATCGTGACGACAACCGCCCCGCATGAATGCGTAAAGCCTGCTGCCATCGCCGCTGTCTGCCCAAAATTGCGACGAAATCGGATGATCTGCCAACGCGGATCACGCCCATGAACCTCTTTGAGGCGGGCGAAGCTGGCATCGCGGCTGCCATCATCGACCGCAATCACCTCATAGGACTTGCCGAGCGCTTCAAGGGCCGCCGTCAGTTCCTGGTAGAGAGGCGCAATATTGTCCTGTTCGTGATAGATGGGGATCACCACAGAGAGATCAAGGGAGGGGGTCGCAGCCATGCCGAATCAGTGTCCTGTGTGGGTCAATCGGCGGCTGAGTGTGAGCGCTCCCCACGCCTAAAGGCGGAGGCTTCTGCCGCACGTATGAGTCTGATTGCACCCTACGTTGTGCGACACGGGCGCGTCCCGCCCGACTTCGTTGTTTTGTCTTATCGGTGGCGGGCCTTTATGCCATCTTCCACCAAGACACACCTTGTATGCTTGCCTGATTTTACGTGCGGGAAGACGTTCCCACACAACCGCTCTCAGTCCTGTTAAGGTGCTGACACAAGTTTAACCAATCACCAAAAAAGCGCAACCCTTACGTATAGGCAACAGGAACGCAAAACGCCCTCTTGAGGAGGACGTTTTTCAAGCTCCGCAGCCTGGACTCGAACCGGGAACCCATCGGTTAACAGCCGATTGCTCTGCCATTGAGCTACTGCGGAACGACGTGGATCAATATAGCAAAGACAGGCATAAGTGTCAAGGGAAAAAGTGCAAAACAGACATGAATCAGGGACGAAGCGTCTCAAAAATCACCGTAAATCCCACCATTTGATACGCCCTCAGCGCCATCGCCAGATTGTCCTGATGCACCAGCACATAATCCCGATCATGCGTTGAGACGACGAAGAGGCTCAGGCCCGTATCAGCCAGCGGCTTTGACACCCGCGCCACCACGCCGATCTCATCAAAGGCCAGATCACCATCCACGCGCAGGCAGCGGTAGCCCGCGCTGTAGGCAGTGCCAGCGGGGATAGAGCGCTGCGGACACATGATCGAATATTCATCCTCCGTCTGCGCGACAAAAAAGAGGTTGGCATCACTCAACCACAGCGGGAATGGCTGCGGCGGCGTCAATTTGAGCACGCCATACACATCCGGCAGAAGGCGCAGTTGCATATCAATCCCCCTCTATGATGACAAGACGGGCATCTGTTCGCCCACCGGGATCGGGAATGTCAGGCGATTTTCCAGCGGGGCCAGCGGGCAGACCCAGCGATGATGATAGGTACACGACGGGTGATAGGCATAATTGAAATCGAGGATGAGTTGAGCGGCCTGCATCCCCAGATCGGCCCCCTTGATCGTATCCAGCAGGTAGCGCCCGCCGCCGTAGGTGGTATGGCCGCCTGTGCCATCGCGGAACGGCAAAAAGACGCCGCCGCCATAGCCCATAATCCAGTACAGCGTCAGCCGCCCCTGGCCTGTGGGCAATACGAGATCGACAGTGCCAAACGGCAGCATCTGAAAACTCGCCTCTTCCACGCTGTCATCGTGATAGGGCTTGGCGTCCGCGATGGGCTGGACATCGACTGTCACGCGGAAACGAGGATCATAGGCCGCATAATGCAGGCCCTTGAATGATATTTTTTGCTCTGGCGAGAGCGCCGATGAGGGATGATGGGCGAACATGTCATCGCGTTCGGCCTGAAAGTGTTGAAAGGCCTGCGGCGAGGCGCTGCCCAGGCTGCGAATGGTCATATACATCTGGGCAACGCGGCGGCGATAATCAAGCAGGTCAAGCATGGTTATTTTTCTCCATGAGCGATCATCAACATCGAGATGAGATGATACCTGAGTCGCGTCCCTGAGTGGGTTATGGATTCATTTGCAGTCAAAGGGCGTTTGAAATCACGTATAATAGAGACAATGAGCACATTAGAGACCTGCTATGATTCGTGAAGCGATCCTGAACGAAATTCTGGCTCTGCCATTGGATGAGCGTCGTAAACTGATTGAGATCATCAGCGCGAGTCTTGCCGAAGCCCCGAAGCAAGATTTACAACACCGCATTCCTGGCTTAAGCGCCCATCCGAATTTCTGGATGAGTGATGATTTTGATGATCCTTTGCCAGATGAGTTCTGGTTTGGTGACGAGTCTGATTTCCTGACACAGGCATGATAAGAAAGACCGAACGATGACATTTCAGGAACTTATCCAGCAGATTCAAACGTTAAGTCCAGAAGAGCTTACGACACTGGCAGAGATTGTACAGTCGTTGCAGCAGGCCGAGGCTGAAAAGCGGCCTATCGTAAAACGTACCCTCGGCCTGGGCCAAGAGATGGGTCACTTCTCAATGTCGCCTGATTTCAATGATCCTCTCCTCTCAGAAGATTGGATGGATAATCTCGATGATCCGCTCAATTGAAGTCCCAAAACAAATGTAGAGATTAGTACCTCATCACAGCGATAAATAGAGATATTTATGGCGGTGTGTAGGGACAAGGCCCGCCTTGTCCGAATGGGTGGACACGGCAGGCCGTGTCCCTACGACAACATCCTTTATTCCTAAAAATCAGTGTGGCAGAGTATTAGTGGGCCATGTGCTATGCATAGCCGTATTCTTTTTGGCGTTTTCAAGTTCGATTTGAGATCAAAGAATGCGGTTATTCACAGCAAGTGACCCATTAGTCGCCTCATCCCCTATTCATCTGCAATCAGCACAATAGCGCTTCCACTCTGCCTGATAAGGATTATTCGTCCATGTTGATTGACCCGTCGAAGCCCCTGCCCCCTGGCGATTTTGGGCTGCCCTATATTGGCGAACGCCCGCGCCTGCTCGATCTCGAATATATGATGGAGCAGTACAAGCGCTATGGGCCAGTCTTCAAAACGCGGGTGTTGGGGCGCAATATCGCGGTCTTCCTGGGGCCGGAGGGCTGCCGCTTTTTGCTGCAAACCGGGATGCAGTATTTTTCCTGGCGCAAAGGCTGGCCGTTCACCTTCCAACAGTTGATTGGGGAATCGCTGTTTGTGCAGGATGGCGAGGAGCACCGCCAGAAGCGCCGCCTGATTATGCCCGCCTTCCATCGCAGCGCCCTGCAATCCTATCTCACGACGATGGAAGATATCACCCTGCACACGCTTGAGGCATGGGCGCAGCAGGGCGCTCTGCGCTGGACGAGCGCCCACAAACACTACACCTTCGAGATTGCCAGCACGCTGCTCATTGGCAGTGCGCCCGGCGCGGAAACCGCCCGCCTGAGCCAGTTGTTTGGGGCGCTGTCGAACGGCTTCATCACGCCGCCCGTGCGCTGGCCCTGGACGCCCTACGGCAAAGCGCTGGCCGCCCGCCGCGAACTCGTGCGCTATATCGATCAGGCGATTGACGAGCGCCGCCGCACCCCGACGCAGGACGCCTTGAGCCTGATGGTGGAGACCCGCGATGAAGAGGGACGCGGCCTGAGCAACGAAGAACTGCAATCACAGACGATTTTGATGCTGTTTGCGGGCCACGACACCAGCTCATCGATGCTTACCTCGGCGTGTATGGCGCTGGCGCAGCATCCCGCTGTGTGGGACAAGGCCCGCGTCGAGCAGGACGCGCTCCAGATCAGCGGGCGGCTGACAATGGAGCATCTCAAGCAGATGCCCTATCTGGAGCATATCCTGAAAGAGACCGAGCGCATGTATCCGCCCGTCCCGGCTGGCTTTCGCGGTGTGATTGAAACCTGCGAATTCAACGGCTATACCATTCCCAAAGGCTGGATGGCGCTGTACCCGATCAACGTCGCACACCGTGACCCTGCTGTCTACCGTGACCCTGATCGCTTTGAGCCAGAACGCTTTGCCCCAGACCGCGATGAGGGCCGTGTGCCGTTCAGTCTGGTCGGGTTTGGCGGTGGGCCGCGTGTGTGCCTGGGCTATGCCTATGCCCAGATGGAGATGAAGATTATGCTGTCGTATTTGCTGCGCTTTTATGCATGGGAACTCGCGCCAAAGCAAAATCTGCATATGGCGTATCGGCCCACCTTGCAGGTCAAGGGCGGGCTGCATGTGCGCTTCTGGCGGCGGTAACAGGGGAGTATCGGTAGAGGATTATTGATCTGTTTTTCCAAATAATCCTGAACTGAAAATTGGGATTGGGTTGTAGGGACACAGCAGGCCGTGTCCAAAAATTCGGACAAGGCGGGCCTTGTCCCTACAGACCGCCATAATATCTCTATTGATCGTTGTGATGGGGTTTAAACTGTACAGAATAGAATGGTTCAGATATTTGTGTGTAATGATTCACCTATCCATGAGAATCGCGGGTTTGTAGGGGCGCGATGGATCGCGCCCTGATTGATTTGTAGGAGATTTGGCTTGGGCAGGATGCATCCTGCCCCTACAAGGGCCGTT
>DAOTUR010000873.1:0-12430 GCA_034436915.1 Anaerolineae bacterium | reverse complement strand
AAACGCCCTTGTAGGGGCGCGATGCATCGCGCCCACGCCAAATTCCCTACAAATCACCAGGGCACGATCCATCGTGCCCCTACAAACCCACGATTCTCACGGATAGATGAACAATTACCCTGCCTCCCTCTCTACGCAGTGGGGAGGGTCGGGGAGGGGTTCACTACTTCACTGTCAACACCCCGATCTGTGGGCGGTTATCGGGCGCATTGATCGGCAGACGTTCGCCCGTCTGGGCATCGATCAGGCCAATGAAGACGGTGTAATCGCCCGGTGTTGTGGGCATCGTCATGGGCAAATCAGCGATGAGCGGCGTGCCTGTTCGCCAATTGCTCGTCGCCAGAGTGGGCATGGGCAGACCGCTGTATTGAGCGGCCAATGCGTTGTTGGCATCCATGATGTGGATGAACAGATGGGCATCTTGTTTGAGATCGCTGGCAGCCTGCCATGTGAATGTCCAGGAGACGGTTTCACCAGGGGCGGCAGCCGGCATGTCCACGCTCACGAGATCGACCTCGCCCGTTTGCGGCGTGCCAAAGTGCAGGGCTGTTGCCGGGACGGGCAGCGCGGCGGGTACAGTCTGATACACGGCTACTGTTTGCAGCACGACGCTTGTGAGGCTGGCGGGGTCGGTGATGGGAATGGGCGTGGTTTTGTCGCCCTGGGTGAAGATTGTGCCTTCGCGGGTGTAGACGCCCACACGGATCGGAATGCTTCGGGCTGTCGGCATGTCGGGCGTCGGTTGAAAACTGACGAGTTCGCTGTAAATCGTGCCGGGCTGCCATTGGTTCGTCGTGTGCGGGGGATAGCTCACCGTCCCCAGGGCGCGATCCAGAGCACCGTAACGGATGTCATCCTCAGAGAGCGCGATAGAGAATTGATACTGAGTATCTGTCGGGGCTTTGATCGACCAGAACAATTCTACGGTATAGGCCGGGAAGGTGTTGACATCCGCCCAGCCCTGCGCGGCCCAATTCCACCAGAGGCTATACGGGGACGAGCGCCAGCCTTCCAGCACCACCTCATCGCCAAAGGTGACGTGCAGCGGGATGGCATCGTCGGGGAGGGCGCTAAACGCTGATTTAGGTGGCACAGGCGGCGTGCTGCCCGTCAGCGCCCAATGCGGAAAGGCCCATAAGAGCATAAGCAGCAGCAGCGGCACAGCCACACGCCCGATCCATTGCACAGGCGAGAATTTGGGCAGAGCACGCCATGTCCTGACGCCCTCCACGAGGCCGACACCCCCATAGGCGGCCAGAGGAAACAACACGATCACCACTGGATAGCGGAAGCGGCTGAGAGCAAACGAGATCATGACGCCTGCAAACAGCACGCCGATCACGCCCCAGAAGAACAGCGCCTGATCGCGCCGCGCCAAGCCGAGCAACCACAGCCCGATGAAGGCCGCCGCCGCCAGATACGGGAACGACAGCGGAGGCAGGGCTTGCAGCATGGGCGAAATCGCCCGAATGACAAAGAAATCATCGTTGTTGCCCGGTTCGGCATCACTCCAGAAGATAGCCGCCTTCCGCAGCAGCAGCCCGCCAAAGCGCGGCGGATTGAGGGCAATATCGCGCATGAGGGCGTCGCGCCAATGCGCCTGATTGGGATCATTCGGGCGATCTTCGGCATCAAAGGCCGCGCTGCGCCCACCTGTGCCATCCCCATCCCGATTATTGGCGCTGTACAACTGCCACCAGCCGCCCGTTTGCAGCAGTTGGAATTTGCCGCCGCTGTACACATTCCATGCCGTAAACGGGCTGAGGACGAGGATCGTGCCTCCGACAATCATCACGCAGTCCATGAGCCATGCACGCCAGCCGGGGCGCTGTGCTGCCGCCCACAGCAGATAGATCACGGTGACAGCGGCGACATTGGAGCGCGTGACGAAGATCATGCCTGTGAGCAGACCAATCAGGATTGTTCGCAGGCGCGAGCGTGATTCCATCTGGCGCAGCACGACCACGAGCCACACCGCCAGCAGCAGCGCGGCGAACGGCTCAATCAGGATCGTCGTCGCGTAGTAGACTGAGACGGGATACACAGCCATCAGCAGGCCCGCCAGCCAGCCACCCCAGGCCCGCCGCGTCAGCAGCCAGCCCGCCGCGATGACCATGCCAACCGCCACACCATCGACCACGCATAGGGCGAAACGCAGCATGGCAACGCTCGGCCCGACCAATGCCATTAACGCGGCATAGGCATAGATCACGCCTGGCTGATAATCGTAGGGGCGCGTCGGATACTGCCTGTGCAGCACATCAACGGCGAAGCGATGATAGACCTCGCTGTCAGACAGGAAGGGCGGGATAAAGCGCTCATCGCCCGCCGCTCGATCCACGACAACCGCCATCCGCAGCGCCATTGCGCCCAACACAATCATGATGGCAAGTGCGATGTGCATCCATGTCAGGCGAAGCGGTTGCGATGAGACAGCCATTGAAATTCCTTGCGGGTGGGGGCGGTAGACGTTCGGACGGATATATCAATTGAATCGTAGGGGCGCAGCAGGCTGCGCTCTTTATTATCATTGTAGGGGCGACCCATGGGTCGCCCTGTCAGAGCGATCCAGATTATAGGCATTCGGTTCAGATTTAGATTTGGTGGTTGGGAGGGCGACCCATGGGTCGCCCCTACAATCCTCTGGTTTTTGTGACGGCTATTTCACCGTAAATGTGCAGGATTCGTCTTCCGATGCGCTGCTCGTCCCTGGCCCAAACATGGCATATCCATCGGTGATCGCCCGATCCCACGTCATATTGTAGGTGATCTTGTATTCGCCAGCGGTCAGCGGGCCATACGGCACATACCAGTAGGTGGCAAAATTTTCACCCTCGCGTCGAATGCGCGTGCGATACGGCGTCAGATCGCTGATCGGTGTGCCATTGACAGCCAGCGTGATCTTGGCGGCATTCACATGTTGCAGCACCTGCGCCTCTTCGCGGGCAAACCACGCCCAGTAAATATCAATCGTGCTGCCTGCGGTCAGATTGACAGGCCTTTTGATGCCATAGGCCGAATTGTCGCAGAAGGCAAAGACATCCACCCCCTTGAGCGCCTTGACCTGATCCTCTGTCAAGCCTTCATTCACGGTTGTGTTGGCGGTGCTGTTGGGGGCCGGAGTCGCCGCCGCATCCGGCGTGCCATTGGCGGGCGTCGGGGCCGACAACGTTAGCTCACGGCCAGCAGTGACGGTGGGCAGGAGCGTGGGCGTGATCGTGGATGTGACCGTTGGCGCACCCTGTTCCAGGGCTGTCCTGGTTTGCTGAAGCGCAGAATCACCCACAACAGGAATGCCCGGCAAAAGCGTGGCCGCGCCCGCCGTTGGCAGCGCAATCTCCTCAGTGGCCGCGCCAATCGGCGTCGCGGTGGTGATGGCGGCGGGCGGCGTGGGCGTGACAGTGCCGCCGCCAAGAATGGCGGTCGGCAGCGGTGTCCCCAGGAACAGCGATGTGAGATTCGGTGAGGGCGTCATGGTCGGCAGTTCTGTTGCCACAGGCGGAATGAACAGCAGCTTGCTGGATACCCAGCCTTCACGACCATCGTCAAGGCGAATATTCAGCCATTCCCCGGTGCTGTCGCGCCCGATAATCTGTACACCTGTGCCGGGCTTGATTGCCGTAAAGCCGCTGTAGGTGACGCCCGGCCCCTCACGCACATTGATGCTTTGAAGCGACTGCACAATGCCCGTGATCGTCGGCGTCATGGTGGGCGTGGGCGAGAGCGTGGGGGTGCTGCTTGGCGGTACATCCGTCGGTGTGAAGGTAAATGTAGGGAGGGGCGTATTGCTCGGCACAGGCGTGGCGGTCAGGCGAGCCGTCTGGCTGGCAATGGGCTGCAAGGTGGCGGTTGGCAGCTCAACAATCGTCCGCGCCTCCGGTTGGCAGGCGGCCAACAGGCTCATCACGATCAGAACACACAGGCCCCACCGCCAGCGACTCTGTCCCCCGAATGTCTGCATCATAATTTCATTTTTCCTCTAGAGTGACCTTTTCAGTCTGATTGTAGCGGAAAATGTCGGGGGATGCCGTTTTCAGGTGAGTCAAAATGGGCGACAAAAAGCCAGCGTGAGGCAGCGGCCTATGTTAGCGATCCCTTCTCAGACATGCGGAACAGTTCGGCCAGCATCGCCTCCTGCCGCTGACGGGCTACCTGCTCACCGCCGGGCTTACGCAGGGGTTCTGTGAAGCTGCTCTCGGCGAAGGCCGCCCAACCCTGCACCTGCGCAGCGAAGAAGGCCACACCTTCCGGGTCCCAGTCGCTTTCGGTGGCAGCAACAGCGATTTTCGACACGAGGAAGGAGGTCGCTTCGGCTGCTGAGAGGCCGAGCGGCCCGGTGCGCGTTCGCATGGCATGGACATCCGCGCCGATGGTGGTGGTGATGTGCTGGAGTTCGGTATAGGTCGCCGCTGCTTCCACCTGTTGGGCGGCTTCAAGCAGCCCGGTCTGGCGCAGCACAATCAAAAGCGAAGGGCGGGCCTGCTGCCAGACGCACCACTGCACAAAGGCGTCAATCACTGCCGGGGGCAGGGTATCGCGCCCCAGATGTTCTAAAAGAGTCGTCATATTTTTTGCGCTTTCTTATACGATAGGAGCGTATCCCCATAATATTAGCGGAATGTGTGTATCTGAACATCATCATCCTGGAGGAATGGGACAATTGTCCTATTTTGACCTCCTCTGCCCTCCTGTAAACTCCTAAGATCGTTTTTTGCCCGATTTGTCTCAATCTGAATTCTGTGAAAGTTATAAAAGATCGTTTAATTTCGGTTAGGGCTGCTTGACATAAAAGGAAAATATTTCCTATAATCGAAAAAAGACACATACCCACAAATTCCAACAATCGATTGGGATGCCATAAGGCAGGGTTGAACGTGAGATCATCACATCCGCATTACCTCAATCAACGGGCCTTAAAAGTCAATGTGGGTTTCCTTATTTCTGCCGGGCCGGGCCACAGCCAGGATTCGCGGTTGGATAGTGACGACCCGATTCGGATCGCGGACGATCTCGTCGTCAACGATATTCACGGAACGCTGCGCCTGACACGGACGAAGGAAGGCATCCTGATTCAGAGCCATCTCCAGGCGGGGGTTGATGCCGAATGCTCACGCTGTCTGGATACGGTGCAGATTGAAGTGCCGGTGGATGTTGAGGAGCTGTATGTCCATCCAACACCCGTTGTCGGCAATGAATTTTATGTAGGGGCCGATGCAATTCTTGATCTGGCTCCGCTGCTGCGGGCGGAAACTCTCATCCAAACGTCACAGCGGGTGCTCTGCCAGCCGGATTGCAAGGGCTTATGTCCAACCTGTGGTGCAAATCGCAATCATGAAGCCTGTGATTGTGATGCCAATCGCATTGACCCGCGATTTGCCGGACTGCGGGCGCTGTTAGATTCGTCCGGCGAGTAAGCCGCTGCAACTTTTTTTAATTAAACATTCTCTTTTGGGGGCCGACCGTGACAACCTACGCCAGTCTCTTTGATTCTGATTTTGACGCGATGTTCGAGGGCGGCAAAATTGACGGGCTTTATGGCGATTTTGAGGAGTCATTCGCGGAAGGCTTTGCGGACGATTTCCTTGATGACGATATGGATGAGGATTTCGAGGAGGAGGTTGAGGATGAGGATAACAGCGATCTCGCCGATATCGCCTCCAATGACACGGTTGGACTGTATCTGAAAGAAATGGCCCGCGTGCCCCTGCTCAACAACGAAGAAGAGGTGGCGATTGCCTGCCGCATCGAATTGGGACGGGAAGCGAACAAGAAGTTGAGCAAGCGCTCCGATCACGCCCGCGCCAACGATTGGATCGCTCTGATCCAGGATGGCATGGAAGCGCGGGATCATCTCATCAAGGCCAACACGCGCCTCGTCGTGAGCATCGCCAAGCGCTACATCACACGCGGCGTCCCCTTCCTCGATCTGATCCAGGAAGGCAACCTGGGCCTGATCAAAGCGGTAGAGAAATTTGATTATCGGCGCGGTTTCCGCTTCAGCACCTATGCCACTTGGTGGATTCGCCAGACCATCACCCGCGCCATCGCCGATCAGGGCCGCACCATCCGCGTGCCTGTCCACATGAGTGATCGCATCCGCCGCCTGTACCGCGTGGCCCGCGACCTGGAACAGAGCCAGGGCCGCAAGCCGACGATGGATGAAATCGCCCTGGCGATGGAGGTCGATGTCCGCAAAATTCAGTGGATGCTGCGCGTATCATGGCAGCCCCTCAGCCTGGAGCATCCGGTGGGCGAGGATGACGACAGCGAACTCGGCAATTTCATCGAGAACGACACCACGCCCACGCCCACCGAAGCCACCCACGATCAAATGCTCAAAGAGAAAATCGAGCAGCTCCTGACCACGCTCACCCCGCGTGAAGCCCGCATTTTGCGCCTGCGCTTTGGCCTGCAAAATGGTCGCAGCTACACGCTGGAAGAGGTCGGCCAGAAATTTGGTCTGACGCGGGAGCGCATTCGCCAGATCGAAGGTCGTGCGCTGCGCCGCCTGCGTCATCCGCGCCGCAGCCGCCAACTGCGCGATTATCTGAGCTAAAACGGCTTGTTATACCCTGAGTTTTGGATCGGTTTTTCACCCTACCCCCTCTCGCACTTCGCGGGAGGGGGACTTTTTCGTTTCACTCTCATTCTTGCCCCTTGTAGGAGATGAGGGGTGTATGATGTCCTCGTTTTTTGCGCTATTTAGACGATAGCCATCATCATGTCACCGAGATGCACATTTTCTGTTTTCGAGTCAAAATTATGGTCGTATAGAGACGAAAACAGGATGAAATATGAGACATCATACGTTTCGTTGGATGGTCGCGGTAGGAATATGTGTTGTCCTGCTGCAAGGATTGATCAGCCATGCCCAGGACAAGACTCTCACCCTTACTCTAACCACGGAGCATGAAATTGGATTTGAGTGCCCCATCGCCAGTACACAGCAACCCGGAACAGACACAATGTGGGTGTTGATGGATAACTGTCGTGGATTACAATTTTCGCTGCATGCTTATGATCTAAAAAGCGGCGAAGCGCTTGATACAGCGCCGCTTCTGCTCGATGAAATCGATGGGAATGTGTACGTCATTTATAACCTCATGCCGCTGGCCTTCACCTCGAATGGCACATTAGAGCTTTTCGCAGCCAACAGAGAAACGGATGATCTTGCGCGTTTTCAGATTGAGCTTGAGTCGGGCGCGACCACCCCTGATGCCAACGCCGACGAGCAGCTCAACATCTTCCTGCGTCAATTTAGCGATTACCCCTCATTCACAGTCACTTTCAGCCCCGATCATACACGTGCGATATCCTATGATAATGATGGGATGGTGCTTTATGTCCTTGATCTCGTTGCAGAGGATGTTTTATTCAAGCTTGAGGGCACTTTTTCGTTGAGTGCATTTTCGCCGGACTCTCAGCAACTTTATGTGGGGACCCTGGATGATCCTGACAATCTTGAAGCGGATGACTCTACGGTTTCAATCTACAGCCTGCCTGGTGATGCAGTGATACAAAGCCTGCACCTGCCAATCTCCCTGGTCTATCCCAGTCCTGATGGGCGCTATATTGCGTTCCAAACAGTCCCGAATGAGGGAGGGACGGAGCAGCTCGGCCTTGTTGAACTCGCGACAAACGCTGTGAGTCCTCTGCTGAAGATCGGCGTAGAACCCCATAAAGTCCTGACCTGTGTCAACAGTGGAAGAAACGTCAGCGATGTGGATTTCACAACCAGCGGACAGATGTCGTTACAAACGCTGGAATGGCTGGCAGACAGCTCAGGGTTTGTCACGGCGAACTCCTATGGCAACCAGGTCGCAGGATCGAGCAGGAGCAATATATGTTTTTTCGAGAACAGCCGCCTGCGCTACTACCAGATTGCAGACAAGCCATAGACCATTTCTGGTATATATAACCAGTGGTACAAATCATAAATTTGAGGTGGGATTGTCATAGGGGGCACGATGCATTGTGCCCCTACAAAGATGCTTTGGCCTTTTAAGAACCCTTAGAAATTCGATTCTGAGCCCAAACATCTGATAATAATGGAAGAGGTCACATTTCCCAATAAGGGCGATGCACAGCTTTTGAGAGGTTTCGCCATCCTTCATGGCTTTTTTATAGCGATACCAACAATTCTCTATTGTTTTTCGCGCATAATAAAACCATGGATGGGACTTCTTTGAGGAAACAACTTTATGCTGACACCCTACAAACAAAAAACAGTCATGATTACCGGCGCAGGCGGGGCTGTCGGGCGCGTAGTGGCACAGTATTTTGCCACACAGGGCGCTCGTCTGGTGCTGGTGGATCGCAGCAAAGAGGCTCTCGCGGCACTGATGGAAGAGTACAAAGTGCCAAAGGCACGCTTCATGCTGGCCTCCGCCGATCTGGGACAGCCCAATGAGATGGATAAGGTCATGCGGGCGGTGGAACGACGCTTCAAGACTGTCGATCTGCTCACGCATATTGCGGGCGGCTTTGCGATGGGCGACCCGGTGCATACCGCGCCGCTCGATGTCTTCACGCAGATGATGTATATCAACGCCCAGGTGACGTATGTGACCTGTGGACGTGTTGCCCGTCATATGGTCGAAAAGGGCGTCAAGGGCGCGATTGTGGCGGTGCTGGCGAAGGCCGGGCAGCATGGCGCACGCAAGATGGGCGCGTATACCGCCAGCAAAGCCGCCGCCGAGCGCATCATTCAGAGCATGGCGCTTGAACTGAGCGAACACAATATTCGCGTCAATGGCATCATGCCGAGCACGATTGACACGCCCGCCAACCGCCGCGATATGCCCAATGCTGATTTCAGCAAATGGGTGACGCCGCAGCAGATCGCGGATATTGTCGCGTTCCTGGGGTCGGATGCGGCCAGCGCGATCACAGGTGACAGCCTGGAAGTCTATAACAAGGTGCTGTAGAAACCCCTTCCCACTCCGTAGGGACAACAACCCCTCCCTGGCCCTCCCCACTCCGTAGGGAGGGAAAAAGCCCCTCCTTGCGGAGCGGGGAGGGCCAGGGAGGGGTTTATCCATCATGACCGAAAGACACACATGCACATCGTCATGTTTTCTATGACGCCGCTCTTTGCCAATCGGTCAATGGGCGGCGCACAAAAGCAGTTGAAAAAGATTGCGCTCTCTCTGGCAGAGCAGGGCCACCGCGTGACGCTGCTGTGTACGCGGCGCGACGATACCCGTGAGCCGTTCCAGTGGCACGAGAAGGCCCAGGTCGTGCCGATCTACGATTTTAAGCAGCCCTTCCCTGAGCCGTATGACGTGCCGCCGTATCTGGTGGCGCAGGCGATTCAGGACACGGCGCAATATCTCGCGCAGGCCGATGTCTTTTACAATCACGATGGCGGGCTGATCTTCCCGTATATTTATCAGGATATCCCGACGGTGATCTCCCTTCGCAGCGTGCGCTTCTCGGAGACGATTCAATCGGGCTTTCTGTTTCAGGGCGATGCGCTGATTTTGCCGTCTGAACACACGGCGAATGTCTGGCGGCACACGGCAGGCCGCTTCTTCCCGGAGATGACCCAGCGCATTGAGGTCATTCACAACGGCCTCGATTTCTCGGTGTATAAGCCCACCGATCCAACAGAATTGGCTGCACGCATCGGCGTTGATCCGCAGCAGCACACGATTGTGCTGTATCCGCATCGGCCCGAAGCCAACAAGGGCATCTATCAGGCGATCAGTCTTGCCGCGAAATTGGTGAATGATCACGGCATCAAGACTCTGCGTCTGCTGATTCCGCGCTGGATTGATGCAGGTTTGTCGGCAGAGGTACGGGCCTTTTACGACTCGCTCATGGAAGCGATTCAGCTTGAAGGAATCACGGAAAACGTGATCTTTCACGATTGGATCAGCGATGATGACATGCCCGCCTACTACAGCCTGGGCGGGGTGACGCTGGCGATTGGCAATTATGTCGAGACGTTTGGCAACACGCCGTATGAATCGCTGGCCTGCGGCACGCCCGTCATCGCGGCGCGTGTGGCGGCCTATCGTGATATGCTGCCTGCGGAATATCTGGTCGATTACGATGATGTGCCGTTTGCGTCGGCGGAACGGGCGGCGTATCTCTTGAAGGCCAGAGCACGCACATCAGCAGTAGCGCTGGAATGGCTGCACACGAATTTCTCACAGGATGATATGGTGCGCCGCTATGCTGATGTCATTCTGAATGCCCGCAAACTGCCGCCGCTGGCGTATCGTCCTCAACTCTTTAACGATGAGACGCTGTTTGAATTGGCTCCCTGGTGTTATGTTTCCGCAAGCGGTGCGGTGTATCATGATTTTCGCGGCCAATACATCAGCACAGCAGCGGATTTGACATTGTTCCAACGTCTGCCTGTCACACTGAAAGACGGGTTGCCGGGGCAGGTTGATGCGCTGTATCGGGCGGGTTCTCTCGTCCCTTTAACAACTTTATAATGCAGCGAGGTGTAAGGTCATGCGCCTTAACCATGTCTATATTCTCGTAGGATCGAACGAGAACCCACAGCGTAATATCCCGTTGGCATTGGGGACGCTGCAACAGTGGTTCAATATCGTGGCTGTGTCTCCGATCTATGAATCGGCAGCCGTTGGAGGATCAGCCGATGAGCCACCCTACTGGAATGTCGCCATACAGATCGAGACCTATACCATCCTGCTGCTGCTGCTGCGTAAACTGCGAGCAATTGAGCATCATTTGGGACGGCGGCGCTTCGATCTGGAAGGGGAGCGTCTCAAGATAGTGACGGTAGATCTTGATCTTCTGCTTTATAACAACGAGGTCAATCGGTCTGCGCTGGAGCCTCTGCCGCACCCCGATCTGCTGGATCACGCCTATGCAGCCGTTCCTCTGGCCGATCTTGCGCCGCATCTGCCGCACCCGGTGACGGGTGAGCTGATGAGCGAGATTGCCAATCGTTTGCGCCCCACCGCGTCCCTTCGTCGCCTTGAATCCGCTGTCCGTATCGATGTTGATACGGCGGCACAGATGGCGTTGCTGACGGAGGGCGAGGCGGACGAGATGTCGGATACGGTCATGCCAAGCGATATTCCAGAGATGCTCAATCAACACTCTGCGGCCCCGTCGCTTGAGTCGCTCGTCAGGCAGACTGACAGTGCGTTCGATGTTCAACCGTCTGTGCTGCCTGTGGAGATGCCCGTTCCCGCCCCGGAAAAGAAGAAAAAGGGCAAGAAAGCGTCAACGTCCGAGTCGGCGGCTGACGTATCGTTACCCCCCAAACCCAGAGGCCGCCGCAAGAAAGACGTGTAGTGGGCAGAGTCATTGTGGGATTTCTTATGCCATATTTACTCTCATTTGGCATGATAAGAGTGGTTGTTGTCGATGGTATTGGATGATGAGTTATAGTGTATTGGTAGAGATGAGGATAGAACTATGAGTCGGTCAAACGTGAATTCTCTATTTCAGACAGGGAAGCGTCAGCCCGTGAAGCGCACGGACTCCTCGAAAGAGACAACCTATGAAGATCAGATGGAGGTCATAGTGGTCGGGGAGACTGAAACGGCGCTGAATATCCAGCTTCAAGACTCGGATTTGCTGCAAAAGTACGAACTCGCCTGGCCGCCTGTCGATCAGAGGACGATTCAAGAGTCGGTCAAGAAAATCCTCGCGGCGGTGGGCGAAGACCCGTCGCGTGAGGGGCTGCTCAATACGCCCAAGCGCGTGGCCGGGGCCTATGCCGAACTCCTCAGCGGCTATCGGACTGATCCCGCCGAGTTGGTCAACAATGCTATCTTTGATGTGGAATACGATGATATGGTCATCGTGCGCGACATTGAATATTTCAGCTTGTGCGAGCACCATATGCTGCCCTTTATGGGCCATGCCCACGTCGCCTATATTCCGGGCAAAAAGGTGATTGGGCTGTCGAAGATTCCGCGCATTGTCGATATGTTCAGCCGCCGCTTGCAGGTGCAGGAACGGCTCACGCGCCAGATTGCCGATTTCGTCAATGAAGTCCTCGATCCGCGCGGCGTGGCGGTGGTGATGGATGGCACGCACATGTGCAGCATGATGCGCGGCGTCCACAAGTGCCACAGCGGGATGACGACCAGCGCCATGCTTGGCATCTTCCGTGAAGATCGCGGCGTGCGTCAGGAGTTCATGATGCACCTGGAACGTTCCGCAGGCAAGAAGACATTGGGGGCGTAGGCGCTCTCAATCTCACCCCTCCCCAACCCCTCCCCGCTTCGCAAGGAGGGGCTTTTTCGCAACCCAAACAATCACATCGAATATCTCATTATGACATACGTAGGGATACGGCCTGCTGTGTCCACATAATCGTAATGATTCACCTATCCATGAGAATCGCGGGTTTGTAGGGGCGCGATGGATCGCGCCCTGATTGATTTGTAGGAGATTTGGCTTGGGCAGGATGCATCCTGCCCCTACAAGGGCCGTT
>DAOTUR010000872.1:0-2182 GCA_034436915.1 Anaerolineae bacterium | reverse complement strand
GGATCAGCGGCGCCAGATCAGAGAGAATGACGTTATTGCCATCCTTCTGGGCGGAGAGCTCAAATTGCTGAAGCATCTTCTTTGCATCTGTGATTGCGTACAAGATGTTAAAGGAGAAGCGCAGAGCAACCTGGTCTTTCGTGAGCACCTCTTGGTTGCTGACGACGAGCAGCTTGGTGGTGGTTGGCAGCACGATGCAGCGCAGGGTGCCCCGGGCATCGAAAAAGCGGTGCAGGCCCGGCTCAAGCTCCTGTTCCAGGATGCTGGACCGGAAGAGATAGCCGCGCTGATTGGGCTGAATGACGAAGGTGGCGAACATAAGCAAAATTAGGATGATAAAGCTGTATTCAATAAATCTCGGAATCTTATGAAGAACGCTTCGCTGTCTTCAAATGTGGTTTTGATTGGATGACAGCGAATGTCCAAATCGCTTGAGATCGAATTCCAATATGCATCCACTGTTTTTGGATATGTCACAAAAATAGTATCAATTTCACTAATGGCAGATTTTAAAAGCCCATTATCAGGCATCTTTTTTTGAATCTGCTCTTCAATAATGCGCCAAAATAGAGAAGTAAATTCTTCTTGGGTCATCTCAGACGCCCTGTCTTTCTTCAGGACATAATCATAAGTTTCAATCTCAGGCCAGTCTTCATTAAGCCTGCCATACAATATCTCTTGTACTGCAGGAAATTTAACCGGCCGCGGAGTTTCGTCGAAGGTAAGACTCATGGGTTGAGAAGAACAGTTTGAATAAAGGGCAAACCCGTATCAGGATTACGTCTAAATATAAAGGATGCTTCACGTGCTTCATATGGGATGAAAACTTCCTGCCCATTTTCAAGTACGCGTTTTAAGCCTCGTCCAATTACGTGATCTGTACGGATCGGGGGTAATTTAAGCTCAAGCTTTGTGGGATCAATCATAAATTCTTGGATTAAAGCCTGATATTTGCTCAGGGCAGCATCAAAAGTTTTTCCTGCAAATGTACCAGGAGAGAAGGTAGAAACCCGCGTTAAATTTGTTTCTGTCCGAAAACGAAGCAGCATATCAGTATCTGTAAGGCCAACGTGCTTTTGGATTAAATGTGCTTTTGGATCTGAATGCCAAAGAACCAGATTGAGATCTAACTTCGTGCGCTTTTGAATTTTTGTAATCACCTCGATCGCTGATTCCGACACATGGTTGAACCTCGTCGCAAAACTCGACATCAAACTCGTTCCCATCAGTGCATCGAATTTCTTGAGATGCGTCACATACTTCGCGACTTTTTTCAGAGCGAGCAGGCCTGTTGGGGCCAGCACTAAATCTATCGCCAATCCCTTAGGTGTTTCAGGAATAGAAAATTTGAGAGCGATAGCAGCTGCTTTAAGCGTGCCTGCCGCTGCAATTTCAGCTTCTAAGGCGCGCTTATCCCAGAAGCTAAGAGTAGAAGAGCGAAAACGCGTCTGAAAACCAGTGTCAATATCCTGCTGATAAAAGCCGATAGCCTTATCAAGATCAGCGTGTATATCTGCCAGCAGGTCAGCAATATCGTTATAGAGCGCTTGGTATTGTGCTCTCTCAGTAGGCGTGTAGGCCCCAGTATTGGCCTTTCCCGGCCCGTTCGAAGTCATCCACGATAAATTTTTTCCCAAAACCTGAGGAATATCAGCAACCACAGGAACCCTTTGATATGCCGGCAGCGCCGACACGACCATCGCTTTTGCAGTTGCCTCCGCCGTCGCCGCAGCCAAAATCTGGCCGAGTGCCGCGTTGCTGCCGTCATAGGCGACGTTCAGCAGCTGCGCGTAGAGCCGTGGGTTGGCGGCGATGGAGCGGAGCTTGTGCTCCGCGCGCTGGGCGGCGAGGGAGGGATCGCTGCCCTCGGCCTCAAACTGCCGCTGCAGCGCCGTACGGAGATTGGCGCCCGTCGTCAGCATCAGCTGCTCGCGCGCGAGCATGGCGCTGATGTTGGGTGCGGAGGTGAAGGCGGACGCTGTTGCACTGCTCACGCTGCCCGTACTGTCGTACTGCGAGATGACGCTGGAAAAGATGGTCCGTGCGTTTGCTGACAGGTTTGTTTGGTCCGCGACGGCGAGCGCATCTGCCGCAAGGGTGCGCAAGCGGCGGGCGGACGGTGCCTCTGCGCGCGGCTCGTAGAAGCCCGCGCCGGCATGCAGCATGATCACGCGGCCGTCGC
>DAOTUR010000871.1:0-1544 GCA_034436915.1 Anaerolineae bacterium | reverse complement strand
GCCCACTGTACTTTTCGCATCTGTTGCGATCCCAGTGATATACGAAAACTCTGAGAGGTTTTGAGAGTTCCTACTCATTCGAAGCATTAACCTAACCCGTATCATGTGCAAAGTCCAGCATAAAGCCTATCTGGAATCTGTTTCAAGGCGGATGAGTTCGCGCCGCAGCGTCTTGCCGACGGCTGTCTTGGGTAATTCCTTTATGAAGACGATGCGCCGAGGCACTTCATAGGGCGCAAGCTTGGCGGCGCAGTGGGCGATGATCTCTTTCTCGGTGGCGCTGGCATTCGGTTTGAGCACGATCCAGGCTTTGAGCGCTTCCTGGCCTTCCTTCTCCGGGTGCGGCACAGCCGCAACGCCGACTTCTAGGACGGCGGGATGATTTTTGATCACATCTTCAATCACTGTCGGATAGACATTGAAGCCGCCGATGAGCGCCATATCCTTCTTGCGATCCACGATATAGAAATAGCCGTCCTCATCCATCCGCGCAATATCGCCCGTGTACAGCCAGTGTTTGCCATTCGCTTCGCGCAGGGCATTGCTGGTCTCCGTCGGCATTTGATGATAGCCCATCATCACATTTGGGCCGCTGATAATCAGTTCGCCGACCTCCCCAACCGGGACATCGGTCACGCCATCATCCAGGCTGACGATTCGCATATCCATATCGGGCAGCGGAAGACCAATTGATCCCTGACGTGGATCGCGTGTCAACGGGTTGACGTGGGTTGCTGTCGGGGCCTCGCTCATGCCGAAACCCTCGCGCAGTTTAGACCCGCTGAGCCGTTCAAATTCCTGTCGTGTGCTGAAGGGCAGCGGGGCCGAGCCGCTGAAGCAGAATTTGAGTGAGGCAAGACTGACCTCTTTGCTCAGGACGCGGGGATGATTGTTGATGGCGTTGTACAGCGCAGGCACGCCGGGCAGCATCGTCGGTTTGTAAAAATCGATGCAGTCGATCACCTCATCTATATCACGGGCATTGGGGATCAGCACAATCTGGCTGCCCTGATACACGCTCGAACTGAGCAGCACTACCAGCCCGTAAACATGGAACATCGGCACTGCGCCCAGATAAATATGCTCGCTGCCGGGTATACCCAGAATCTTTAAAAAAGCATCCATCTGGATGGTATTTGCCACAAGCGCTTTGTGCTGGGCAACGGCGGCTTTGGCGACGCCGGTTGTGCCACCCGTGTATTGGAACAGCGCGAGATCATCGGCTTTTACGTCGATCTGCACACGATGACCGCGATATTTTGTGAGAACATTTTGCAGCCATACATCATGTGCGGCGAGAGGGTCGACCGCGTGGCCGTCTTTCTTATCGCGTGTCAGCGTAAACAGCGCTTTGGCGAGCGGCGGCAAATACTCTTTGATATTGGACACAACAATCTTTTTGAGCTGCGTTTGAGGCTGAATGTTTTTGATGGTCTTATAAAACAGACTCGTGACAATGGCCGTCTCTGCGCCGCTGTCCGCGATCTGATGGGCCATCTTATCCGGCGGGTAGGTGGGATTGGTGGCCGCCACCACGCCGCCCG
>DAOTUR010000870.1:0-7628 GCA_034436915.1 Anaerolineae bacterium | reverse complement strand
ATATTCTGGAGGCCATGTTTGCCGAGCCGAAGCGCCTGCACCCCCTCCGCAACACCGCTGATGTGACCAAAGACGCCGCCAAAGGCTTCCAGCAGATTGCCGATAATATGCGGGCCTGGGATGCTGATCCCGCCCGTATCGCCCGCTTCCTGACCAAACTCGTCTTCTGCCTGTTTGCCGAAGATATTCATCTGCTGCCTACCTCCACCAACAGCGAACGCGGCATCTTTAGCGAACTCGTCCATCAATTCCGCACTCAACCGCTGCGCTTCCACCGTTATGCCGAAGAATTGTTCAAGGCCATGTCCAGCGGCGGCGATGTGCTTATGACCGTCATTCCGTATTTCAATGGCTCGCTGTTTGACAATATCGATGTGGAACAGATTGAACTGGAAGCCCTGACCGAACTCAACAAGGTCGCGCAGTTGAATTGGGCCAGCATCGAACCTGCCATCTTCGGCACGCTGTTTGAACGCGCCCTCGACAAGAAAAAACGGGCGCAGTTGGGCGCACATTACACCAGCCGCGATGATATTCTGCTCATCATTGAGCCTGTGCTGATGACGCCGCTACGCCGCCAGTGGGCCGACGTGAAAGCTCAGGCCCTCCAATTGCAGGCCGAGTATGCTCAGGCCGCCACGCCCAAAGACAAGATCAATCTCAACAAAACGCGAGAGAGCCTGCGCGATTCTTTGCTCACCCGCGTGCGTACCATCACCGTGCTCGATCCGGCGTGCGGCAGCGGCAATTTTCTGTATGTGGCGCTGCAAAGCCTCATGACGCTGGAAAAAGAAATCATTATGGATACGGTGTGGATGGATTTGATTCAGCCCCTGCCTGATGTCCACCCGCGCCAGATGTTCGGCATGGAGAAAGACCCCATCGCCCATGCCCTCGCCAGCATCGTCGTCTGGATTGGGTATATTCAATGGCGGCGCAACAACGGCTACTCCGGCTTTGAACAGCCGATTCTTGAAGATTTGCAGGGCAATATTCGCAATATGGACGCGATTTTAACCCCGCCCTCCGCCCTCCCCGCTTCGCAAGGAGGGGACGAACCCGAATGGCCCAGTGTCGATGTGATCGTGGGCAATCCGCCATTTTTGGGCGATAAGAAGATGCGCGGCGAATTGGGGAGAGCCTATGTCACTCAACTTCGCAATCTGTATAAGGATCGTGTACCAGGCAGCGCAGATCTGGTGTGCTACTGGTTCGAGAAAGCCCGCGCCCAGATTGAAGCAGGCAAAGCCGAACGCGCTGGTTTGCTGTCCACCAATTCGATTCGCGGTGGGGCCAATCAAAACGTCTTGAAGCGTATCAAGCAGACAGGCGATATTTTTATGGCCTGGGCAGATCGTGAGTGGATTCTCGAAGGCGCGGCGCTGCGTGTGTCGATGGTAGGCTTCGATAAAGGAGAAGAGACAACAAAATCTCTTGATGATCAACCTGTGGGGCTGATCAATGCCGATTTGACCTCGGGTGTTAACCTTGACCAGATTGCACCTCTCAAGGAAAACACAGGTATTTCGTTTCTTGGGATGATGAAAGCGGGGCCATTTGATATTGATGAGCAGCAGGCGCGGACGATGCTTGGGGCGACAAATCAAAGCGGGAAACCGAATTCAGACGTTATCAAAAGACGCTTTAACGGGCAAGACATTACAACAGGCTGGAAAAAGGGTTGGATCATTGATTTTGCCAACATGACCGAGCAAGAAGCAAGAGCTTATGCGCTTCCTTTCAGCTATGTTGAGGAAAAAGTGAAGCCAATAAGAGCATCGAATCGCCGTACTCGCATGAAAAATAAGTGGTGGCAGCACGGCGAAGCACGACCAGGGCTGCGACGCAAATTAAATGGACTTGAGAGATTTATTGCAACGCCAGAAGTATCTAAACACCGTATTTTTGCCTGGCTCGAACAAGGAGTTATTCCAGACCAAAAATTACATGTTTTTGCTCGGCAAGATGATTACTTCTTTGGTGTATTACATAGCAAAATCCATGAAGTCTGGTCAATTAAGGTCGGTAGCTGGATGGGCAAAGGCAACGATCCTGTTTATGCCTCAAGCCGCATCCTCCTAACCTTCCCATTCCCCTATATCCCAGGCAAAGAGCCAACAGATGACCCGCGCTATCAGGCTATCGCAGCGGCAGCCAAACAGCTTCACGAGGAGCGCGAGAAGTGGCTCAAAAACGGCGGCAAAGCCAAAGAGCGCACTCTGACCAATCTCTATAACGCTCTCAACGTGCTGCGCGGCAAAGAATCGATGAAGACCGTCGCGGCAGCCGGCGAATTTGTCTATCGTCTCGACACACTGCATCAGGCCCTCGATCAGGCGGTGTGCGCGGCGTATGGCTGGGATGTGAGCCCTCTGAGCGATGACGAGGCGATTCTGTCGCATCTGCTGGCGCTCAATCTGGCGCGGAGTATGTAGACATCAGCACAAGGGAACAAATGCCCATGCTCGTCTTTGACGGACACAACGACACACTGACGCACATGTATATCGCCCGCGATGCCGATCCGCAGGTCTTTTTTGAGGAGGGCGACAGCGGGCAGATCGATCTGCCCCGTGCGCGGTTGGGTGGGCTGGGCGGCGGCCTGTGTGCGATTTTCGTCTCCCCGCCGCTGGATCACCCCGAACTGGATGCCATGTACGGCGTCGAATTCACCGACGGGGGCTATATCACGCCGCAACGAAGCCCCTTAGAGCAAGCATACGCCGAAGACTTCACCGACACCCTCATCGATTTTGCCTATGACATCGAAGGCATGAGCGGCGGGCAGGTGCAGATTATCAAGAGATTTGCACAATTGGCGGGCTGCCTCCAGAACGATATTTTCTCGATGGTGCTGCATCTGGAAGGCGCGGAGGCGATTCAGCCAGACTTGAGCAATCTGGAACGCTTGTATGAGCGTGGGGTGCGCTCGATTGGGCTGGTGTGGAGCCGCCCGAATGCCTTTGGCGAGGGCGTGCGCTTCGTCTTCCCCAGTGGGCCGGATATTGGCCCCGGCCTGACGGATGAGGGCAAGGCACTGGTGCAGGCGTGCAATGAGATGGGCATCCTGGTGGATATGGCACACCTGAATGAAAAGGGCTTCTGGGAGGTGGCGCAGATTTCCAACAAGCCGCTGGTGGTGTCGCACGCCGATGTATATGCGATCAGCCCCGCGTCGCGCAATCTCACCGATGCCCAGATCGATGCCATTGGGCAGACGGGCGGCGTGATTGGCATCAATTTTGAGGCGATGAGCACACATCCCCGTTCCGGTGTGGATCGGGATGTGCCGCTCACGCAGATCACGGCGCATATCGATTACATCGTCCAGCGCATCGGCGTCGATCATGTCGCGTTTGGCTCAGATTTTGATGGGGCAGAGACGCCCTACGCCCTGCATGATGTAACGGGTCTGCCGCTGTTGATTGAGGCGCTGCGCGAGAGCGGCTACGATGAGGACGCCATCGACAAGATGGCGTCTGGCAACTGGCTGCGCGTGCTTGAGGCGACGTGGCGGGAGTAGGGAGATTATAGAAGATATTTAGTACATGCTGCCCAATTTACTGATGTCAGTAAATTCGGTATTTTCGGTGGACTGATTGCTTGTAATTGAAGAAAACATCGTACAGAGTGTCTTATATCATGGTATCTCAACTCGATAGGTAACAGAGGCGTGATTTTCGCTTGAATAGACACGCACTGTCAGCGGCCCATTGTGGCATGATATCTGTATAGAATAGTCAGACGGAAGATCAGCACGCAGCAGCGGCAGAGACGCAAATGTTGCCATATTCACCATCACGGTTTCTCCAGTAGCGATTGTCGCAACCATAAAATTGTTTGCATCTCTCAGACATGTATTGTAGTTGCGCCAATGATAACGATCTGTATGATGCGTGATCGCTTTGCCCTCTGTCAAATCGATGCGCCATAGATCCTCTGACATGAGGATGAGCGTATCGTTATCGATCCATTCCGCATCGCTTCCTCCGGTGATACCAATCGGCTCTGTTTGATATACAATTTTGCCGCTGTGTGTATCAAGAATAGCGACGGGCCACTCCTTATCGAGGTAGCTCCCGTGCTGCCAGGGAAAATCCAGCACTCCGTTATTATCCATAATCAGGGCAATATAACGC
The DNA here is from genome assembly GCA_034436915.1 of Anaerolineae bacterium. Classification (GTDB taxonomy): domain Bacteria; phylum Chloroflexota; class Anaerolineae; order Aggregatilineales; family Phototrophicaceae; genus JALHOR01. The sequence continues at coordinate 3,489 of DAOTUR010000870.1, read as the reverse complement.
TCATCAGGCGAGACCCCCAGAATATTTTCAATTTCACCCGTCAGCAGAGGCTCACTCATCGTTTCCGTCTCGGCATCAAACCGATGTAAGGATGATATGCCTGTATAAAGCATAGACTGTGCAATCTCGTCTGTTGCGAGGTAGTAAAAATTGGGAACCCCATATACAGCGCTGATACTGTCGGCTCCCCAGACAAAGGGGAGGCACGCCCCACCAAGGCGATGTGTATGCAGCCCGATTATGTCATAAACATTGATCTGACAGGGTGTATCCCATCGAGAACCACTAGAGACAAAGCTCACGTAGTATTCTGAGTCGATAGAAAAATAGCGCGTGGGATTTTCCAACTTGAAAATTGTATCTCCCCACCCGCCGAAAACAGACTGAAGGCTGTTGGGCTGTGTCAGATCGAATGCATAATATCCTGTTGCAGCCCAATCAAATGCCGAATTGTTTACACATATCAGGCCTTTTGTTGGGGTCATCCAATCACAGACAGAAGCATAATCATCGACGTCACTCCAATATTGCATACTCCCCAATACTGTGATCTTCTCATTTGTCAGATCGTAAAGTATAACCTGCGGGTCTTCGCTGCTTGGATTGTCTCTGTAATCCATCAGGATCAGGTGTGTGTCATCGACATTTGCAATGAGAGAATTCCAGTCCAATCCGATGCCTGTAGGAACAATCTGCTCATCTGTGGCCGTCTGGCATAAAAAGGGATTGTCGTAAGAGTGTCCAATCTCATCCCATCGTCCCTCACCTGGCAGATCTCGCAGGCTCTTGCCCTTGCAGGCAAGGTCGGGTTGCTCATACTGGCCTGTATCGGGGTTCAGGATCAGCGTCTCGTTGGGGCTGTAGTAGCCATCTGATGATAATCTCACGCGAATCCGCCCATCAGACTGGAACTCAGCATCGTACATGTCTTTGTCTTTGGGGAAGGCATACTCGCGGATTGCACCGCTGGACGTATTATAGACGCGAATCAGCCGCCGCTGCGGGTCGATGTAAAGAGGTGCCTCAGCCGAAACGGTCTCTTCATCGGCAATGAACCACTGCACACCTTTGGCAAAAATCTGCTGCGGATCAGGCGGCCAGGGGGCAGGTGTGGGAGTTGTCGTCTGTGCAGAGACAATGCTGCTGACCATCAGCAGTACAGGCAGGAGAATGAGGGCAAAACGCGACATGATATCCATCCAATTCCTTGATTGACACAGCGTATCAGAATTGGAGATTCAAAGGATGGCGCGTATGACAAGCGAAGGTCAAACGGTGGAGAAGTTACAGCACATCCACCGAATCGACATCCAGCGACCAATTGGGCTTGAGAGATGTGTGCCACCTCTATAGATTAGGATCGATTTCCAGTTCGTCTAGCACCAGAATGCGTATTTCCATCACGCGCTTAAGTCCCAGATCGTTGGTCAAAAATGCCTCACAATGGGAGACAATCGCTGTTGCAATATGGAGAACATCTGGAGTGCGTAGATTGTATTGAACGCGTAAGGTTGCGGCTTTTTCCGCGAGATCAGAGGTAACCGCAATTAAATGGATGTAATCTGTTTTGATCAGCAGATCACGATATGCATTTATCAAAGATTGATTGGTCGCTTGAAGGGGCTTCATCAACGTTTCTGTCAGGGCAATGACCGATGTGTTGATATCAAGCCCGTTTGCCTCAACAATTTGCAGAATGGCATCCATCTTATCAGCATAAGACCGATGATTCTCCACATAATAGATATAAGGGGATGTATCCACGCCGAGCCGCCGAACACCTTTGAGCCGCATTGAGTGGGTGAAAGGAGAGAAGGAGAGGTAGGGATGTATCCACGCCGAGCCGCCGAACACCTTTGAGCGCATCGGAAATCTTCACGGGCGCTCATCCCATTCGCTGCGAAGCTGATTCACATGGGCCTGGGCATCTGTCCCATCATACAGGGCCGCCCCAACGCCGCGAAAGGCACGCGCACTCTGTTTGCGAACAGACCTGGGCTGAGGCGGCTCATCCAGGAGATCGACCAGCGCCTTAACAAGCTGTTTGCGTTCATTGATTGAGAGAGTACGAGCTTCTTGAATCAAGTCTTGCAGGGTCATGAGAGCTATCCTTTCATTTTTTCTATTATATACGGCTGTCTCAAGAAAGTTTAACCCCTACAGCACATCCACCGGATCGACATCCAGCGACCAATTGGGCTTGAGGACGAGATTCTGTAAGGCCAGCATCGGGTTCGGGCTGCGTAGAAGCACCTGCCAGCGATACTGGCGATCAATCCGCCCGAAGAAACACGGCGCTGGCCCGATCAAGCGGCTCTCGGTCATGTTGTTGCGCTCCAGACGCTCCCGCAGCATGGCGGCGGCGGCGCTGGCCTCCTGCTGTGCCGTGTGCGGCTGCGGTGACTGCACCAGCAGGCGCACCAGACGGCGAAACGGCGGATAGCCCAGATTGCGCCGCGCCGTGATCTCATCGGCATAGAAGCGGGCGTAATCGTGCCGCGCCGCCGCCTGAATCGCGGGATGCTGCGGCTGATAGGTTTGCAGCACAACATCGCCGCCCAACACGCCGCGCCCCGCCCGCCCTGCCACTTGCGTCAGAAGCTGGAAGCCGCGCTCACTGGCGCGGAAATCGGGCAGCGCCAACCCCGGATCGGCATTGACGACGCCGACAAGCGTCACCATCGGCAGATCAAGCCCTTTGGCAATCATCTGCGTGCCAATCAGCACATCCGCCTCATGATTCGTGAAGGCCGCCAGAATCGCCTCGTGATCGGCGGGCTTTTCGGCAGTATCGGCATCCCAGCGCAGCGCCCGCGCCTCTGGGAATTCGCGTTTGAGTTCTTCTTCGACCTGCTGCGTGCCAGCCCCAAAATGGCGAATCCGCGATGAGCCGCAGGTCGGGCAGGTCGTGGGGGCCATCTGCGTATGGCCGCAGTGATGGCAGCGCAGCGCATCCCCGGCGCGATGATAGGTGAGCGGCAGAGAACAGCGCGCACATGTCACCGTCGTGCCACAGTCACGGCAGAAGACGTAGCTGGCCTGCCCGCGCCGATTGAGGAACAGAATCGCCTGCTCGCCGCGCCCCAACGTGCCTGTGATCTGCTCATGCAGCAGGCGGCTGAACATGCTGCGATTGCCCGTCTTCAACTCATCGCGCATATCGACGATATGGACGGGCGGCAGACCAATCGCCAACGCCTCATCGCTGATGGGCGTATAGCGCGCTGTGACGCCCGCCCGCGCCGCCTGCGCCTGAATACGCGCACGATGCCCCAGAATACGCGCCGGAAGATGCAGATACGTCAGGTCGCCGCGCTGCGCCCGATAATACGACTCAAGATCGGGCGTGGCGCTGCCCAAAATGAGCACGCCGCGCTGCTGCTTCATCAGATATTCCGCCACAGAACGAGCGTGATAATACGGCGGATGGAACGGCGGCTGATGCTTGTAGCTGTGATCGTGCTCCTCATCGAGGATAATCAGGCCGAT
>DAOTUR010000869.1:0-7610 GCA_034436915.1 Anaerolineae bacterium | reverse complement strand
TGGATCGTCGTCCGTGATTATCTTGTGGCTTGTCCTTTTATTCTACATCGTCTTGGTCTCTGTTTTAATCTGGAAAAGCCCTACATCGTCTTGGTCTCTGTTTTAACCTGGAAAAGCCTTAGTCTAACCAGAAGTTGATCTGAAATGAGATCATCTATCATGCTCCATAATTTGGCTCTTTTCGCAGCGCAAGCAATAGACGGCTTGGGCTGCATTGATTTTTAGGGCCAAACACGACGCAATCTTACGCTGCGCTTTTTTTCTTAAACATGAGTTGACAAGGCGTTAATCACACGGGTGTCTAATAGAGCAACATCTCTATTGTAGTCGTGGGTTGACGGAGGAACGTGTGCCTTTCATATCGAAGCCTTCAAACACAGGATCACGAATTATTGTGGACGAACAAACCTACATTCCCGACTCATCAACCATGCCGTTTCCGGGCTTAACCGTCGAGCACTACGAAAAGGGAGCCGTTATTCTGTATCGGCTCACCGCTGTGTCAAAAAATATCGTCGACAGTTGGGCCAATCTCGTCGTCGAGACTATCACCAACTGGGATATGAGCAAACCGTATCGCGCTGTGCATGATCTCTCCCAGGCGGGGATTTCGCTGCAATATTCGGCCCTCGTCAATTTTGATCTCATGAATGTGGGCATTAATGCGGAAGGCCGTAATCAGGTCGAAGCGCTTCTCGACCAACACCCTGAGTTCAACGTGATGGTGGCGATGAACTTTAATCTTTCCCTGTCCGGCCAGACCAACCGCACGCTGATGAATTTTTTGAGCCAGATCCATCCGGGCATCCACTACAAAACATTCTACAATCGTAACAAGTGTCTGCGCTGGCTTTTGAGCGGCACATCGGACACGGGCGAATTTAAGCAGGTCAATGAGTAGAACAGCGTGCGGTTGTCACCAAGTGAATGAGCATGATTGTGCATAAGAACGTGTGAGAGCGGCATTAATGCCGCTCGATTTGTATCATTCACGATGAGTCAAGCCACTTGCCTGACTGGTTGGGGCAGCGAGACCGTCAACCGCCTCCAAATTCTCAGAGATGGTGTATCATCCTTAGTTGAAAGACCCAGAGACAACACATAAATTTCAGGATCAAACACGAATGGATGTTCAAATTGGCCGCGTCCTGAAAAGTTATGCGCTGGAAGGCATGATCGGCACGGGGGGTTTTGGGGCCGTGTATCGAGCACGCCAGTCAGTGGTTGAGCGCGAAGTGGCGATTAAAATCATCTGGCCCGCATTTGCCAATCACCCCAACTTTATTCGCCGCTTTGAAGCAGAAGCGCAACTCGTCGCGGGCCTGGAACATCCTTATATCGTTCCCCTGTATGATTATTGGCGTGATCCTGACGGGGCCTACATCGTCATGCGCTACCTGCGTAACGGCCATCTCCGTCAGCATATGACGGGAACGCCCTGGCCGCTGCGCGATCTGAATCGCTTTCTGGGCCAAGTGTCCTCGGCGCTGGCGCTGGCGCATCGTTACGGCGTGGTTCATCGTGATATTAAACCCGAAAATATTTTGCTTGATGAAGAACTGAATGCCTACCTCGCTGATTTTGGCATCGCGCAAATCATCACCAAATCAGGCGATGATGATGAATTCAGCGGCATGGCCTCTCCCGCATATGCGGCCCCGGAACAAATTATTGGCGGCCTGATTTCATCTCAGGGGGATATTTACAGCCTGGGCATCATTCTCTACGAACTGCTGACCGGCGCTCACCCCTTCCCCGATCTTGAGCAGTTGTCCATGACGCAGCTGTCAAATCTACGCGCCAAAACGCGCATTCCTTCGTTGCATTACACCCGCCCGGATCTGCCTGCCGCCCTGGATGACGTGCTGCAAAAAGCGACGGCGCTTGATCCGCGCCATCGCTATGCCGATGCCCTGAGCTTCGCCGCCGCCTTCCAGCAGGCCACAGGCCAGGGGACACGCGCCTTCTCTGCCCCCACTGATCTGCCTGATCTGCCTGATCTGGTCATCCCCAATCCTTATAAGGGCTTGCGGGCCTTTCAAGAAGGCGATGCCCGCGATTTCTTTGGGCGCGAGGCGCTCGTGCGCCGTTTGCTCAACCGCCTGAAAGAAGCCAGCGATTATCCGCGCTTTCTCGCCGTTGTCGGCCCGTCAGGATCGGGCAAATCGAGCGTCATCAAAGCGGGCTTGATCCCGTCTCTGCGCCAGGGCGGGCTGACGGGCAGCGACCAGTGGTTTTATGACGAATTTGTCCCCGGTGTTGAGCCATTTGAAGAACTTGAGAACACGCTGCTTGGGCTGGCGGCAGAGCTGCCCCAGACGCTGCGCGGCAGTTTTCTGCGCCGTCCTGATGGCTTTCATAAGGCGCTCAAGACGATTTTGCCCAGCGATGACAGCGAACTTGTGCTCTTCATTGATCAATTTGAAGAGTTATTTACCCTCACCTCAGATGAGACGGCGGGGCGCTTCCTCGATTCGATGTTCCATGCCATCACCGCGCCCGACAGCCGCCTGCGCCTGATCATCACCATCCGCGCTGATTTCTATGATCGGCCGCTGCTGCATCCGCCGCTCAGTGATCTCGTGCGTGAGCGCACCGAAGTCGTTGTTCCGCTGTCGATGCAAGAGCTTGAGCGCGTGATTGTCGAGCCTGCACAACAGGTGGGCGTCACCTTCGATGCCGGGCTGGTTCCGCAGATCGTCTCTGAGGTGAAGGAGCAGCCGGGGTCGCTGCCGCTGCTGCAATACGCCCTCAGCCAATTGTTTGAGCTGAGAGAGGGCAGCCATATCACCCAGGAAGCGTATCAGGAATTGGGGGGGGTGCGCGGGGCGCTGGCGCGGCGGGCTGAGGAAATTTATCAGAGCCTGAACGCAGAACAGCGCGAGGCTGTTAAGCAGTTGTTCCTGCGTCTGATCACCCTGGGCGAAGGTACGGAGGACACGCGCCGTCGTGCGCTCCTGTCCGAAGTCACCTCGCTGCGGGATCGGGCCAATGCCCAGGATGATGCGGCCCTCATGCGGAGCGTAGTCGATACGCTAGGCCGCTTGCGCCTGCTGACATTTGATCGTGATCCCTCGACGCGCAGCCCAACCGTTGAAATTACGCATGAGGCCATCATCCGTGAATGGGGCCGCCTGCGTGGATGGCTGGATGACAGTCGTGGCGATGTGCGGATGCAGCGCACGCTGGCAGCCTTGGCGACGGATTGGATCAATGCCAACCGAGATGCGGCCTTGCTCACACGCGGCAGCCGCCTGGAAAGCTACGAAAAGTGGGCGCAGTTGACGCCGCTCGTCCTGACACAGGATGAACGCGAATTCATCACCCGCAGCAGTGCCGAACGCGAACGCCGTGATGCGGAAGAACGCACACGTCGGGAATATCAAGCCAAGCTGGAGCGTCAATCGCTGGCTCGCCTGCGTATCCTGGTGGGTGTGCTGCTGGTCGCCATTGTCGGCGCATTGCTGCTGACGGGTCTGGCCTTTGGGGAACAGAACAAGGCCAATCTTGCCCGCGCCACCAGCGATGCCAACGAACGCCTGTCGCGCAGCCTTGCCCTTGAAGCCAGCGCCCGCCGCGCCCTCAGTGATGGCGATGGTGATCTGGCGGTGGTGCTGGCGATTGCCGCCAATGAGATTCCGGCTGCGCCGATTCAAGCCTTCCGTACGCTGTCGGAAGTGGTGCTGGCCCCTGGTACGCGCCGCCTGCTGACAGGCAGTCCCTCCGCTCCCAAAGCGGTTGATATTCGCCCCGATGGACGCTTGATTGCGTCGGGAGCCAGCGATGCGATTGTGCGCGTCTGGGATGCCGTGACGGGCCTTGAAGTGCGCGAGATGACAGGGCATACGGGCGATATCGGGGCCATCGCCTTCAGCCCGGATGGAACAAAGCTTGTCTCCGGTGCTGCTGATTTCAGTGCGATCATCTGGGATGCCAATACAGGCGCAGAGCTTCATCGTCTGAAAGGCCATACGCTGCCCCTGCGTCAGGCGCTGTTCAGCCCGGATGGAGGCAGCATCCTCACGGCCTCCAGCGATAACCTGCTCATCGTGTGGGATGTGGAGACGGGTCAGGAACTCCATCGTCTGATCGGCCATAAGACCTCTATTTTGAGTGCGGATATTCTGCCCGATGGCACATTGGCTGCCAGCGGTGGACGCGACGGATCACTGCTGCTGTGGAATCTGGCGACGGGCGAACAGAGTGGACAGCTTGAGGGGATCAAGGGCGCGGTGAATGCGCTGGCGTTCAGTCGCAGCGGCAAATTTCTGGCCTCGGGCAGCGGCGATGGACGCCTGATCATCTGGGATTGGCAGGCGCGGACGGCGCTGTTTGAGATCACCAGTGGGCAGAGCGAGGTGCGTGATCTTGTCTGGTCAGGCGATGATCGTCTGCTGTATGTGGCGACGACGGAGGGCAGCATTCAAGTCTGGAATATTGAGGCGCGGCAGGAACTCAATCCGTTGAGCGGCCATGATGAGGCTGTGACCAGTCTGGCCCTCAGCCGCAATGGGGAAACGCTCGTGTCGGCGTCAGAAGATTTGACGATCCGCGAATGGAATGTCGGTCAGCCCGGCCTCATCGCCCGTGAGACGCCGCACACAGATCGCGTGACGCAGCTTCAATACAGCGCGGATGGGAAGACATTGTACTCATCCTCGACGGATGGCACGTTCCAGGTGCGCGATGGGGCCGGCACGTACAAGACGTTGTACGCACAGGAAGGGCAGCCCCTCATGACCTTTGATGTCAGCCCGGATCGCAGCAAAGCCATCATCGGGCTGCGCGATGGTCGCCTGCTGATGCTGCTGCTGGCCGATGGCACGGTGCAAAACGAATTTCAAGCGCACAAAGGCTCGGTGCTGGCAGTGCGTTATGTGGCCGATGGCTCACAGGTCATCAGCGCGGGCGATGATGGGGCCGTGACAGCCTGGGATACGACAACGTGGAAAGATGTCGCCGATTATGTTGGACACACTGGCCCGGTATATACGCTGGCGCTGACGAAAGATGGCAAGCAGTTGATCTCCGGGGATCGAGATGGCAAGGTGATCGTCTGGGATCGTGCCAGTGCCAGCCTGCGTCTCACGCTCAGTGGGCATATCGGGGCGGTGTACGCATTGGCGCTGTCAACCGATGGCACGCGCTTGTTGAGCGCCGGACGGGATAAACAAATCATCGTCTGGACTCTGGCGAATGGGGCTGAACTGGCCCGCCTGACAGGGGAGACGCAGATTGTGCGGGCGCTGGCTGTCAGCCCAGATGGACAATCGCTATATGCGGCCACGTCTGATGGATTCGTTGTGCTGTGGGACTTGTCGGCGTATGTCGAGCGTCAGCGCTACACTCTGAATGACGCCGATGTCTTTGCTCTGGCCCTGACGCCGGAGGGCCGCACGATGGTCGCGGGCCTTGCGAGCGGCGAACTCAGCTTCTGGCAGAGCTTCTCGCTGGAGGGCCTGCTGGAGTGGGCCAAACAAAATCGCTATATTCGTACTGTGAGCTGCTTCGAGATTTCGTTGTATCGACTTGAAGGCATGTGTATGACGGAAACACCCGCTGCGACTCAGGCTCCATAGACTCAATTTACCCTCACCACCCGTCCTCCTCTCCCACAAGAGGCGAGGAGGTGCAAAACAGGACAAAAAGCCCCTCTACCACGCAGTGGGAGAGGGGTTGGGGTGAGGGCCAAAACACCAATGCTCTCGCTGATACAAAGCTATTTTAAAGCCGCACGATCCTTCTCAAGGTCGCCGTACTGCCACATATCATCCTGTGTCACAGCGTCATCGTGGGCCTGCGACTCAAGATCGAGACGGGAGGTTGAGATATAGCGCTCCTGGAGCGTGCTCACCGTCTTGAGATGATCCTGACGTTTGCGCGCATCCCACCACGAGCGCCCCTGATGAACAGCGAGATTTATGAGAAAGACCAGGCCCCAGAAGATCGTCCAGACGACGCGATTCAATATCAGGCCCCTGTACGCCTCAAACGGGACAGCGGCATTGCCCTCATAATTGATGGTTGATATGACGCTCCACCAGATGCCCACGACGAATAGGGTATAAGTGGCAGCGTGACACTTCAGCAGCATATCACGCCCTGTCCAGAGAGATTTTCGTTTCATGATCGACTCCATCATCGCTTGAGACCTGTACGAAGGGGTGGTGATTGGGGTTGCAGGAGGGGGTTGGGCTGAGGGTGAAGAGCACAAGGCTAAAATGTTGATCCGCGTTTGCCTTTCTTAATCGATATTTCCTTGCCTCCCCATTTAAAATTTCTATAGTCAGCCATGTTCATGCACGAACGTCTGTTTTGGGGTATCATCATTAAAAGAAATTTGAATGCTGGAATTGTATCACAGCATTTGTCGCTCTATGTGTCTTTCTAAGATCATTCTTGACATGATGAGGAAGGTATGCGACCATAGTGACCTCTTGTGGCATCACTCGACTACAAGCAGCGGCGTGATATATCCGCCTGATCTGAGGACTCTACGGGGACTCCTCATCCGCTTTTTTCCCATCGCCTTATCTGTGAATTCTTGAAGGAGGCAGCCCTTGCCGCTTCATGCTGACATCGCCTCGACGGAAACAAATTTCAACGTCAAAGAGACGATTGCCTTTGATCCGATTACGAAAAAATCGACAAACCGCTTGAGAGGGCTGGTGCGTCTGATGCATGGCTATCGACGCCATTATCTGATTGCGCTCGGCTGTCAAATCCTGGAAGCCTTGACCAACACCTTGAGCCTCGCCCTGGTGGGCGCAATGGTGGACTCGCTGCTGCGTCATCCTGATGCCAGTTTGCCTCAAGCCCTCCTCGGTGTGGGCTTGATTTTTGTCTTGCTGGCGATGCTGCGCGGCTACTTCTCATTCATATCCGGCAAGATGACCGCTGAGACATCGCAGGGCGTGGCACTGCGTCTGCGCGATTACCTGTTCGATCATATCCAGCATCTCGATTTTGCCTTCCATGACAAAGCCAAGACGGGCGATCTGATCCAGCGCGTGACGTCAGACATTGGCACGATTGAGCGCTTCTTCTCGGAGCAGGCGATTGGCATCGGGCGCATTCTGGTGCTGTTCGTCGTCAACTTCATCGTGCTGCTGATCATTCATGTCCAGTTGGCGCTGCTGTCGGTGGCAGTTGTGCCGATCATCGCAGTGCTGTCGGTGTTCTTCTTCCGCCGCGTCTCCAAAGCCTGGGACAAATTCCAGGAGCAGGAGGGCAAGCTCTCGAATGTGCTGCAAGAAAATCTCAGCGCGGTACGCGTCGTCAAAGCCTTCGCCCGCCAGCCGTATGAGATCAACAAGTTTGAGATCGAGAATAAAGAGCGCTTCCGTCTGGGCGTGGGCTTCACGATTCTGCATTCGTTCTATTGGCCCTTCACGGATTTTCTGACAGGGATGCAGATGATGGTCAGCTTTTTGGCGGGCGGCTTCCTCGTCCTCAATGGGCAGGTCACGATTGGCGATTTCGTGTTGTTCTCCGGCAGTATGACGCTGGGCCAGTACATCACCTATATTGCGGTGTTGGGCTGGATTATCAACCCGATGCGCAACCTGGGCCGCCTGATCGTACAGGTGAGCACGGGCCTTGTCTCCTAT
>DAOTUR010000868.1:0-11947 GCA_034436915.1 Anaerolineae bacterium | reverse complement strand
GAGGCTCAATTTTTGATGGCAAGGAATTTTTAAAGGGCCAAAGCGCTTTTGTAGGGGCGCGATGCATCGCGCCCCTACGCCAATCCCATATCAAATTTACGACTTGCACCATTGGTTATGTAGGGGCGACCCATGCGTCGCTCTGCTGGAAATGGACATTTTGGGCGTAGCACGCTGCATAGGCATTAAGTTAACCTGAGTTTTGGATAGGTTTTTAAGCATATACTTTCGCATTTCACCCTCACCCCAACCCCTCTCCCCTTGGGGAAGAGGCAGCCGGGTGGTGAGGGGTAAAAGCCGTACTATCCAAAACTCAGGTTAAGTTAAGCCATTTTTGGTTCAAAACGCAGGGTTTGGCACGCCAAACCCCTACAAAAACGTTATCTTGTGGAACGTGTGCCTATGCAGCCCGCCGCGCCCTACAATTGTTCTCGTCGTACTAGAACTTGCCCTTGCCAGCGCCAAAGACACGGGCGGGCAGATTGAAACCGAACTGCTTGAGTTGACTCAAGAATTTGGGCGGGAAACCCGTGGGTTCCAGCGTGCCGCCGCCTTCGTGGGAATAGCCCTGTGAGGTATTCCCCGCCGTTTGATAGATGAAAATGTCTTGCAGTGTTACGTTTGAGCCTTCCAGACCCTGCATCTCTGTCACCTGAACGACTTTACGACTGCCATCCTTGAGACGCGCCTGCTGCACGAACAGGTGAATGGCCGAGGCAATCTGGGTGCGGATGACCTCAACCGGGAGATCCATGCCTGCCATCATACACAGCGTCTCAAGCCGCGACACCGCATCACGCGGCGTGTTGGCGTGAACCGTCGTCAGCGATCCATCATGGCCCGTATTCATGGCTTGGAGCATGTCCAGCGCCTCACCAGAGCGGCATTCACCGACCACGAGGCGATCCGGGCGCATACGCAGCGTGCCCTTCACCAGATCGCGGATCGTGAGGACGCCTTCGTTCTCCGTGCCGGGAATGGCGGCGCAGGTTTCCAGGCGCACCACGTGGCGCTGCGCCAACTGCAACTCCGCCGAGTCTTCGACGGTGATAATGCGCTCGTCTTCGGGGATATAGGCGCTCAACACATTCAGCAGCGTCGTCTTGCCGGAGCCTGTGCCGCCTGCCACGACGATATTGAGACGCGACACCACGCACGCTTCCAGGAACATGCCCACGTCCTGCGTGAACGAGCCGAATTTGATCAGGTCGGCCACTGTCAGGCGGCTCTCCGGGAATTTACGAATGGTGATCGTGGTTCCGAGCAGCGCCGAGGGCAGCGTCACCAGATGCACACGCGAACCATCAGGCAGACGGGCATCCACCATCGGGTTGGAGCGATTGAGCGCACGCATCAGGGGGCGCACGATGCGCTGGGCCGTCCAGTAGACATGCTCCTCATCATCGAACACGACCTCGGTCTCGCGCAGCTTGCCTTTTTGCTCAGCGAAGATGATATCTGGCCCGTTGACCATAATTTCCGACATGGATTTGTCATCGACCAGCGGCTGAATCGCGCCAAAGCCGATCAGATCATCGAGCAGACCTTTTTTAAGGTCTTCCAGCTCTTTCGGAGACAAACGGACATTCATTTTTTGCAGCACGGTGTTCAGGCGATCCACCAGGAGCTGGACTTTGCTCTCATCTTTGTATGTCCAGGTATCGGCCTCATCCGGGAAAGCGAGGAGTTTGGCCCGCAGTTGGCGGCGCAGGCGGGCGACTTTGGACTCAGTGCGTTTTTTGGGCGGCACAACATAGCCTGTGTCGAGCACCCATGAGCCATCGGGACGAACCTCATTCACAACCACGCGCTTGACGCCTGTTCCAACAGCGAACGGCGTCTCAGGCAGTGGGTCGCCCTGCTGGATGATAGGGATCAGGCGTTTGCCATCGGCGGGTTTGACAGGTTTGGGCGGCTCAGGTGGTTTTTCATCCCCAAACAAGGCGTTGAGTTCCCCGGAATCGAGATTTTTAGCGGCGGACGGGGCATCCTTTTTAGGTGGAACTTTTTTGGAGAGAAATGACATCGGGTTAATCCTTTTAAAGTTACGGCATCGTGCCATTCCTCCATATTAAAGAAATTTTTGGATTTTGAGCAAAATTGTTTGAACATTGTTTTATGAGATATCCCAAAAAATCGTTAGACGTTTTGTATGATTCGTCATTTGGCCCCCGTTGTCGCTCGCTTTGGCACACGGTATAATAAGCTTTGTTATGATTCATTGACAGAAATAGTGTCATAATGCCAATTACTCAACCGCATGATCTGGCGGCGTTGCAAGAGAAATACCAGTGTGTTGCGCCTCCTCTTGAAGCCCTGTATGGCCGTAAGACTTTCAAGCCGCACGATGGCATGGATGAACTGGTAAGCTGTATCCTCAGCCAGAGCACGACGGATGCCAATCGAGATCGTGGCTTTGACTCGCTCAAGGCACGCTATGCCACCTGGCAGGCCGTGTGCGATGCGCCCACGACGGAACTTGTAGACACCATTCGCATGGCAGGGCTGGCGAACAGCAAAGCCCCGCGCATTCAGGCATCGCTGGCGCGGATTTTTGCCGAACGCGGCGCGTATAATATCGATTTTCTGGCGGATATGCCGATTGATGAGGCCAAAGCTTGGCTGACAGCACTGCCAGGGGTAGGGCCAAAGACAGCGGCCATCGTCCTGTGCTTTGGTTATGGACGGGCGGCCTTCCCGGTGGATACGCATATTCATCGCGTCGGGATTCGTCTGGGCTTTCTGCCGCCCAAAATCAGCGCCGATGCTGCCCATCCGCTGATGGAGGCGATTGTGCCGCCGGAGGAATATTACCCCTTTCATCTGCAAATGATTTATCATGGACGCGCCCTGTGTCGCGCTCGTGCGCCCCTGTGTGATCGCTGCCCGCTCCAGATGTGCTGCGATGCGTATCAGCAGGGGATTGTGTCATCATCGGCCTTAACTGAATCAGAAAGTGATATTCCGTGAGCGCTTCTTCCCAAACTCCCATCGATCGTATTACCGATCAAGAGATCGCAAGCGCCCTGCACGCCTTGAATCTGATGAACAGTCAGGTCAAAAACGGCCATATCGACCATGAATACACGCTCAATCAGATCAAGCGCTTGCACCAGCTTATGGAACGCTTTAAGGGCCAGCAGGAGACGCGCCAGACCGGATCGCGCTTTGAAGCGCTTTACACCGTCAGCCGTGTCCTGGGGACATCGCTGGATTTACAGACGGTGCTCAACCAGGTGATGGATGCCGTTGTCCAGCTCACGGGAGCAGAGCGCGGCTTCGTCATGCTGCGCGATGATGATGGCGATCTCAAAATCAAGGTGGCCCGCAACTACGATCAGCGCACCGTCAGCGCCGATCAATTCAACTACAGTCGCTCCATCGCCAGCTACGTCATGGAGCGCGGCGAGGCCGTCCTGACGACCAATGCGCTGGAAGATCCGCGCTTCTCCGGCCATGCCAGCGTCATCACCCAATCGCTGCGGAGCATCATGGTCGCGCCTCTGCGAGCACGCGGCGCTCTGATTGGCATCGCCTACGTGGAGAATCGCGTCATCACGGGCCTGTTCAAGCCAGATGATCTGGCGACACTGGAGATGCTTGCGGCGCAGGCGTCGGTGGGCATTGATAACGCCATGCTGTTCAGCGCCACCGACGAAGCCCTGGCCCGCCGCCTCGACGAATTGAGCCAACTGCGGGCGATTGATCTCAAATTGAGTGAAAAGCTCGATCTGGAGGCCACGATTGCCTATACGCTGGAAGCCGCCTGCAATCTCACCAGAGCCACCGAAGGCTATCTGGGCATGGTGCAGGCCGATACGATGCACATTGTGGCGAATCATCATTACATCGAGCAGACATCGCGCAGCAACAAGCGCATTCACCTGGACGATATTTATCCCCAGGTGAAAGAGGTGGTGGAGACAGGCAACCCCCTCACATTTGATGCAGGTCAGTATGGGCTGCAAACCGTCCTCGCCCTGCCCATCCTTCGCAACCGCGTGGTCATTGGCGTCCTCACGCTCAAGCGGGAAGATGGCACATCCTTCACATCGGATCAGTGCGAGATTGTGGAGCGCGTCATCTCACGGGCGGCAATTGCGATTGAAAATGCCCGCCTGTACGCCGCTGTGCAGTTGGCCGATAAAGCCAAGAGCGAGTTTGTCGGCATTGTCGCCCACGATCTCAAATCACCCATGACCAGCATCCTGGGCTATGCCGATCTCACGCTGATGCACAAAGACAACCTCACGGAGCGTCAGGTGACGTATCTCACGCGCGTTCACGATACCGTCAAGCGCATGGAGATTCTGGTCTCCGACCTGTCGGATATCAGCCGCATTGAGAGCGGTCAGTTCTACATGGACGTATCGAGCGTGTCGGTCAACAGCATTATTGAGACCGCGATTGAGACGATTACGCCGCAGATGCAAGCCCGCAAGCATCATCTCAAGCAGGAGATTGAGCCGAATCTGCCTGATCTCAAGACGGATTTTTATCGTCTGCTGCAAGTGCTCACCAATCTCTTGAGCAACGCCTGCAAGTACACGCCGGATGCCGGCACGATCACCCTGCGCGTCCAGCGCGAGGGGCCGCGTGTGCGCTTTGAGGTGCAGGATACGGGCATTGGCCTGAGCAAGAAGAGCCTGCAAATGCTCGGCACAAAGTTCTGGCGGGCCGAGGATGAATACACCCGCAGCCAACCGGGGACGGGTCTGGGCTTTGCCATTACGACGGCCCTGGTCAAGCAGATGGGCAGCCCGATGGACATCACGAGTGAGATGGGCAAGGGCAGCCAATTCTCATTCACGGTGGCCGCCAATCTGGATTGATACCCCTCCCCCTACCCCTCCTTGCGAAGCGGGGATAGGCTAGGGAGGGGTTTACGCAGTGGGGATAGGCCAGGGAGGGGTAGGGGTGACGAAGACTGATTGGCCCCGCCCAAAACCAATCCTAACGCCTCACCCGAATCAACGCGGATGAGAAATTGGCGTGAGGAGAGCAAAAAGATGTTGTCCTGCCTCCCCATTCCCCATACTATTGGGAATGATGACCCTCAAAATCTCTGGATGTTCCTAATGCGTATGCATCTCTTTCTCTCGCCGCATTATGATGATGCCGTTTATAGCTGCGGGGGCCTCATCGCGCAGTTGACGCGAGCTGGTGAGACGGTGCGGGTTTATACGGTCATGGGCGCACAGCCGCCCCACATCGCGCCCAATACACCCCTCATCCGTGAGCTTCATGCCCGCTGGCAGGCCGGCGATGATCCCGTTAAAGCCCGCCGCCTTGAAGATGAAACAGCCGTTCATCTGCTGGATGGCGAGGTCGGCTACAACAACGCCCTCCCCGACTGCATCTATCGCACGGCCTATGGCGGACGGCCTCTGTATCCCAATGCAACTGCGATTTTTGGCACTGTCGATCCCGATGACCCCGCCATCGTGGCCTTAGAACTCAAGCTGCCGAATTTTCATCAACTGTGGCAGGCCATCCACTTTGATGAGAACGATAATCCCGTCTTCGTGCCGCTTGATCGCCAACAGGTGACGGTGTATGCGCCGTTGGGGGCCGGCAATCATGTCGATCATCAGATTGTGCGCGATTGGGCCTTCAAGCTGTTGAAGCTGCAACCCGCCACCTCTCTGATGCTGTACGAAGATTTTCCCTATATCCGCGACCCTAAAGCCATTCTCGCGCCGCTGAAAAAGTCGCATTTCGCCTTAGAGTCCATCAACACGATGCTGGATGAAGAGGCGATTCAGGCCAAAATCAAAGCCATTGCCGCCTACCGCTCGCAGTTCGATTCGTTCTGGACAGATGAACAGGCGATGATCGATGATGTGCGCGATACGCTGATGCAGCGCGGCAAGGGCAGGCCGAGCGAGGTGATGTATCGCGTTGAGGGCTAATATGCGTTTTCGTTATCCCTCCCCGCTTCGCAAGCAGCCCCTCCCTGGCCCTCCCCGCTTCGCAAGGAGGGAACTTGGCTCTCTCCCTACGAAGTGGGGAGAGCGGGGAGAGGGGTTGCTTAAAAATTGGGGTTGGCTTACCCCTTCTTCGCGTTCAACTGCTCTTGCAGCACCTGACGAATCGTGTCCGGTGCGCCTTTGCCCTTCAACTCCTTCATGACCGCGCCAAAGAGAGCGTTCATCAGCTTCTCCTCGCCGCCCACATAGCGCTGTACCGTCGGCTCGTTTTGCGCCAGCACAGCCGCCACCTTCTCCGCGATGACGCTGGTATCGCTGACCTGCGCCAGCCCGCGTGACTCGACGATAGCGGCGGGGTCGTCCCCGGTCTCCCACAGCATGATCAGCACATCTTTGGCGGTGGCGGCATTGATCGTGCCTGCTTCCACGAGGCGAATCAGGCTGGCAAATTTGGCGGCGGTGATGGTCGTCTCGTTGAGCGTCTCACGATCCACCTTTTTCTCATTGAGCAGGCTGAACAGACTGCCTGTGATCCAGTTGGCCGCCGTTTTTGCGCCCACGCCCGCCGACAGCACGCCCTCATAAAAGGCCGCTGTGCTGCGATCCAGCGTGAGGACTTTGGCGTCATACGGCGTCAGACCCAGCGCGACGTAGCGGGCGCGGCGGGCGTCGGGCAGTTCCGGCAGTTTGCCGCGTACATCCTCGACCCATTCACGGCTCATCTCCACGATGGGCAGATCCGGCTCCGGGAAATAGCGATACTCATCCGGGCGCTCTTTGTAGCGCTGAATAATGATTTTGCTGTTGGCCTCGTCCCATCCGAGCGTGGCGGATTTGATCGTCTCGCCCTTTTCGTACAGGCGAATTTGGCGCTGCACCTCGGCATCAATGGCGCGAACCATGCCGCGAATCGTGTTGAGATTCTTGATCTCTGTGCGCTGACGAAATTCTTTATCATCTTTGTGCATCACGCTCACATTGGCCTCAAAGCGCAGCACGCCCTTCGACATGTCGCCGTGATTGACGCCCAGATATTGCAAAATCGCCCGCAGCTTGCGGGCATAGGCTTCGGCCTCGGCGCTGCTGCGAATATCCGGTTCGGTCACGATCTCAAGCAGAGGCACGCCCGCCCGATTGTAATCGACGAGGCTGCCGCCGCTGATATGCGTCAGCTTGCCCGTATCTTCTTCCATGTGGGCGCGGCGGATGGCGATGCGCTTGGTGCTGCCATCTTCCAACTCAATATCCAGATGCCCATTCACGGCCAGCGGATACTCGTACTGGCTGATCTGGTAGCCTTTGGGCAGATCCGGGTAGAAATAATTTTTACGCGCAAATTGATTGAACGCGGGAATCTCGCAGTTGAGGGCCAGGCCGACCATCAGGCCGTATTCCATCGCCTGCTGGTTGATGACGGGCAGGGTGCCGGGCAAGCCAAGCGACAGGGGGTCAACGGCGGTATTAGCCGGCGCGGTCACGCTGTCCACCACAGGACAGGCGCTGAACATCTTGGTGTGCGTCAGCATCTCGGCATGGACTTCCAGGCCAACGATGGTTATCCAATCGGACATAGCGATTTTTCCTGAGTATCGGGTTGGGTCGATGGGTTGTGAGGCCCTCATGGCATGAGCGCGATTGTATCACAAACCCGTACAGGCCGATCAGGGCGCTGTACATGACCGCGTGGTGAGCCATTGTGATTCGTAAAATCGTGTTGGTGTAGGGGCGACCCATGGGTCGCCCTGCTAGAAATCGAAATGATCGTTTTTGGGCGCGATTTTTATCGGTAATGATTCACCTATCCATGCGACAAACGCCCTTGTAGGGGCGCGATGCATCGCGCCCACGCCAAATTCCCTACAAATCACCAGGGCACGATGCATCGTGCCCACGCCAAATTCCCTACAAATCACCAGGGCACGATCCATCGTGCCCCTACAAACCCACGATTCTCACGGATAGGTGAATGATTACCTTTTATCGTAGATCACAGGCTCACAATAGGTCACAGCGTTTTTTAGGGGCGACCCATGGGTCGCCCCTACGATAATCCCTCCTCAGTGGTGTCATGAACGCTCTCTACGGCACGGCCTTCGGAATCCCCAGGATATACACCTCGCCTGCCGCGCCCATCAAGGCGATGAGATAGCCATCATCGCTCCACAGCACGCCCACGATGCGCGTGCTTGGCGCAGGCAGCGTCAGGCGCTGGATGCCTTTGGCGCTGATCTGCGTCAAATCCCAGATCGACAGGCCCTTATCGAGGATCGCCATGAGCATCAAGTCCCCGCCCGGCGAGAAGGCCGACGAAATGCGATCTCCGGTTACATCCGGGAACTGGCCGATGAGCTGAGCGGTGCTGGCATTCCACAGCGTCATCGGGGCGCGGCGGCTGGCAGCCACCAATGCCTGACCATCTGGCGTGTAGCGCAGCACATCATCCGCGCCGTTGGCGGGCAGCGGCAGCGATGATTTTTGCATCCCGTCCGCCGTGTTATACACAATGGCCTGGGTTTGAGCGCCCAATGCCACCTGCGAACCGTCGGGTGAGATGACAAGTCGCAGCGGAATGATCTCACCCAGCGCCGCGTGCCACAACGCTTTACGGGCGGCCCAATCCCACCAGATCAACTGCTGATCCAGCCCGATGGAGGCCAGATGCGAACCATCGGCGGAGAAGGCCAGCAGCGTGATCTCGTCAGTGTGACTTGTGAGTGTGGCTTTGGCCTCGCGTGTGCTCACATCCCAGATTTTGATCGTTCCATCGCTGCCACCCAGGGCCAGCCAGCCGTTAGCCGCGTCATAGGCGTAGCGGCTGTTGTAGGCATCATGGCCGATGAGCGTGGCCTTTTCACTGCCTTCTTCGCCATAGACCTGGATGCGGCCATCGGTGCGAATCGTGTACAGCTCATTTTTTTGCGGCCCATAAAACACCGCCTGCGCCCCATGATGATCGGCGGCAAACAGCGAGCGCCCGGACACCACATCCCACAGCATAATCTGGCGATTATCCAATGTGGCGAGGCGTGTGCTGTTGGGCGAGAAGGCCGCGCTGATGATCGAACTCGGTGTACCGGGCGCGGGCGTGAGCAGGCCGATATACGCCAGATGATCAGCATTGAGCCGATTGATCGGCTGCGTGGGTTCGCTGTAGGTGGGGGCAGCAATCGCCTGACGCGGCGTTCCGGTCAGATCGGGAATGGGCGTTGTGGGTGTTGTGCCGCAGGCTGCCAGCAGAGTCAGGCACAGCAGCGAGGCACAGGAGAAAAGGCGCGGAATCATGCGGCCAGAGTCCTTTTTCAATGAGAAGACCTATCAGGCATGATATATCAGCCTGCCGCGCTGCAACAATGAATGTCTGGAATCCTGTGGTTTTGCAGGCCAAACTCTGACAACGCCTACTTGCCAGCCGATTGATACATCGCAATATTGCCGAACAAAATGCCATACTCGGCAATCTGGTTCAGGCCGCACTCGCCCTCAAACGGCTCAATGCTGCCGTTCTGATTGGCATCTGCGCCTTCGATCAGGTCAGCCATCAATTGGTTGGACTGCGTGGCGGCGTTTCGCACCGTGTCGTCGATCACCTTGCTGGCGAGGAGCGTGCGCTCATGCGCCTGCACCGCATCGGCGCGGGAGCGTACATTGACGAGGCAGACGCGCAAAAACTCGGCGTTGCTCTGCACATCACGGTTGGTATCGGGCGATTCGGCGGCGGTCTTCACCAACTGCTCAATCAGATCGACCATCTTATACACGCCGACCTTGCGCCCCGGATTTGCGCCCGTACCGTTGCCATCCAGATCAGCCTCGCCGCCCGTCAAAATGTTGATCGTGTGCTCGGCGTGGATATACATGGCGGTCAGATTGCCCGCATCCACCGCGCCGGAGGCCAGACCTGCGTGCTGGCGGCCCGTCTTCGCTTCCAGCAGGGCGCTCTCAATTAAACTTTTGCCATCAATGCCCTGCGGCGAGGCGGCAAAAATCGCTGTTAGCCCCTCTGACACGGCCAGTGGCACATAGCCTTCATACACCAGCGTATCACTGGGTTTGGTCGGGGGCGGATCAAGCGTCACTTCGCGGCTGATGAGCATGGCGTTGAAGTGGGCAGGCAGCATCCGTCCCTGGACATCGACATACGTCAGTGTGCCTTTGCCGAAGGCGTCACGGATGACCTCGCCAATGTACAGCAGCGGGCCGTTGATCTGCTGGAGCCACGCGCCGTAGCGTGTGCCGCCGGGCAAATCGCGCATGGAAAGTACAAGCGTATCGCCGGGATTGGTTGTCGTCGTAAAGCTCACCTGCCCAAAGTTAGGCGGTTCCGTCACATTGACGACAGCGGGGGCGGTAGGCGTTTCGGCGGCGGCAGGGCTGTTGATCTGCGAGATGAGCAGCACGGCCACAATCACAATCGCCAGCGCCACCAGCCCAAAGCCGCCCATAATGGCGAAGGGATTGACGCGCTCACGGATGAGAACCGTCGTGTTAGGCGGATCAACCGCACGCGGCGACAGGCCCACATGCTTGACGACAGGATTGGCCTTCGTCACCTCTTCCGAATATGCCTTGAGCACCTGAGTCGGCTCATTTGCTACCTCATCAGGCGCAAGTTCCTGTTCAATTTGCAGGGCATGGCCGAACACAGTGGAGAACTCGCCCGCTGTGGTGTAACGCTGACTCGGCTCTTTTGCCAGCACGCGGCGCATCACGCGCTGGAGCGTGACGGGCAGATTGGTGTTGATATCGGTGATATTGGGGATCGGCTCATTGATATGCTTGAGCAGCACCTTCATTGGCGTCTCGCCTGTATACGGCTGCTTGCCCGTGAGCATCTCAAACGCCATCACGCCCAGCGAATACACATCCGAGCGGCCATCAATCGCATCGCCCTGGCCCTGTTCCGGCGACATATAGGAGGGTGTGCCGATGATGCCCGTCCCCGTCAGATTGCTGCTCTCGGCGGCGCTCTTGACGATGCCAAAATCGGCCAGCAGCGCATGGCCTTCGCTGTCGAGCAGGATGTTGGCGGGCTTGATATCCCGATGGACGATGCCGCGCCGATGGGCATAATCCAGCGCCGAGGCAATTTCGCGCACGAGGCGTTCAGCCAGCGGCAGCGCCAACGGCCCGTGACTCATCATCTCGGCCAGCGAGCCGCCATCGGCGTAGGCCATGACCAGATAGAGGATGTTGTCCTGGCGGCCATAATCATACAGCGGGAGGATGTGCGGATGCTGGAGCGTGCCAATGGTTTTGGCCTCGCGCTCAAAGCGCTGCACAACGGCCTCATCCAGCGAGGGATGGGGTGGGAGCACCTTGATGGCAACCGAGCGCCCCAGAGAGGGCTGCATCGCACGATAGACCGCGCCCATGCCGCCCCGACTGATCAACTGTTGAATTTCATATTGGCCTAGTTTTTGCCCGATGAAGGGTTCCACATGCTGCTCCCCGCCCCGCATACAGGACGCTTTTAAAAAATTATAGTGAACCGCCCGCACATGAGCAAAAGACTGGCGCTACAACACTGTTCGTAACCTTATAGCGATATTTATGGCGGCTGTAGGGACATGGCCTGCCTTGTCCGCCGATTTGTGGACACGGCAGGCCGTGTCCCTACATACATCAACCGTCGGTCTTCATCATAGGGACGAGGCCCGCCGCGTCCGCCGACTTGTGGACACGGCAGGCCGTGTCCCTACATACATCAACCGTCGGTCTTCATCGTAGGGACGAGGCCCGCCGCGTCCGCCGATTTGTGGACACGGCAGGCCGTGTCCCTACACACATCAACCGTCGGTCTTCATCGTAGGGACGAGGCCCGCCGCGTCCGCCGATTTGTGGACACGGCAGGCCGTGTCCCTACATACATCAACCGTCGGTCTTCATCGTAGGGACGAGGCCCGCCGCGTCCGCCGATTTGTGGACACGGCAAGCCGTGTCCCTACACACATCAACCGTCGGTCTTCATCGTAGGGACGAGGCCCGCCGCGTCCGACTTGTGGACACGGCAGGCCGTG
>DAOTUR010000867.1:0-4698 GCA_034436915.1 Anaerolineae bacterium | reverse complement strand
AATGATTTTGAGCCAGGGCATTGGCTCATACTGTCTCAGTCGGAGAAAGACCTTGCGTCAAGCAGGGCATCCGGCGTTCACGGCAGAAGCCCCTGCCTTTAGGCATGGGAGTATGTCACCTCGACCACGTTATCATGTCTATCAAGGCCGCCGCCCCCACGCCACCAATTCCGCCGTGCCGACAGCCGGATAAATGCCATCGCTCAATTCCGTCGTCAAGCCTGTCGCGGCGTCCACCGCCAGGATGAGCGACCCCTTGCCATCCTGCGGCACATCCCCGGCAAACGCGATGGTGGTGCTGTCGGGCGACCAGATCAGTTCCGGCGGGTTGGGCGTGTGCTGCGTCGTGCTGAAGGTACAGTAGCGCACAATCGTATGCGTGCTGCGATCAAACATATGCAGAACGGCATTGCCCGTGTTGGCAGCGGGATCAGGCCCCGTCAGCCCGATCACCCAGAAGGCAATTTTTGTGCTGTCGGGCGACCAGCTCAGGCGATCCGCCGCATAACCGCCAATGCGGGCCGCACCATAATCGAGCGAGAAATACGACTCCTGCTCCGGTACAGGGCTGCCGGGTGCGATCAAAAAGAGTTCGCCGCCTGCGGTCTGCGCCTTATCATTGAAGGCCCCACGCCCGACATACGCCAACCAATGTCCATCCGGCGACCATGCCTGCGCGTTGAAATACGGCACATCCACTGCCAGCCGAGTCGGCAGCACATCCGCGTTGGTGCGCTGTGTCATATCGAGCATGACGCGGACAATTGACCCATCCGGCTGCGCTTGCAGCACCACCGCCCATCGTCCGCCCGGCTGTACACTCACGGCGGCGCGGGCATCCAGATATTCACGGCTGTCGGGCGCGGCATTTTCCGTCGTCAGATAAGCATGATGATCGGCAGTCCAGACGAGATAGGTGGTGCTGTCCCACCATGCCACCTCTGCCGCTGCCCCCATGAGCGGCGTGCGCTCTGTGCCATCGACGCGCATCTTCATAAAGTTAAACGTCAGAGGATCCATGATCGTGAGCCATGTGCCATCCGGTGAGAGGTGACAGTTGCCGGGGCAGGGGCGCGTATCCGGCAGTGGATAGCGCGTCTTGCCATCAATATCGTAGACCCACAGATTGGTCGCATCGAACGAGGTGAGGATGATGCCGCCGGGCGAAAATGTGTCTGCACGCGGCTGAATGCCCTTGCCCGGACACACCTCTGTCACGGCGGCTTTGACCGTGTGAATCACGCCAAAGCCGCCGATGACGATCAAGACCAAGAGGAGAGGCAGGAGCCTTGTGCAGGCTCCTCGTCCTCTAAGGAGAATTCGCGTCAGACGAATCATGATCTTAGGCCGTTGGGGTATCTGTCGGCGGGGCCAGCGGCGGCAGTGGCGTCGGGGCGATCATGTCCGTTGGCGCGATGATAGGCGTGGGCGGCAGCGGCGTTGGCGCGGCAGATGTTGGGAACGGTGTGGGCGGGATGTAGCGCGTCGGGGGCGGCGTGGGCGATGACAGGTTGAGTCCGCCACCATCGGGCGTGAAATAGGTGAACGTTCCGCCAAAATCCGATGTTGGTGTGAAGAAAAGTGGCTGTGTCGCATCCTGCTGGGTCAGGAAATCGGCATTGAGCGGCGTGAAGGTCGCAAAGCCGCCGCTGTCTCCGTTATCGCCGGAGGAGCCGTTAATTTCTCCCAACGGCGTGTAAGTGGGGCCATCGTTGGAGCGGCTATTTTGCGGCATAAACAGCCATGTGCCAATCAGCAGGATATAGACGGGAATCGTCCCCAGGATGATAAACAGCGAGATGGCGCGAATGGCGCTGCGCCGCTGGCTGTTACCTTGCTGCTGCTTCAAGACCATGAGGACTCTCTTTCCCGCTGCGGACGGATAGCCTTCCATTCTAATTCAGATTGAGGCGGAAGGCATTAGATTTTCTCTGCGACCTTGCCCCAGCGATCAATAGAGATATTGATGAAGGTCTGTAGGGACAAGGCCCGCCTTGTCCGAACATAGGGACGCGGCAGGCCACGTCCCTACAGGTTACAAAGGGCGATTGTGTAGGGACAAGGCCCGCCTTGTCCGAACATAGGGACGCGGCAGAACCAAATGTTACAACGCTCATCCGCCCGTTGTCGTTGTCGTCACGCCGTTCAACGCATCGAGTTTGGCCTGCGCCTCAGCAAAATATTGATTGCGGAACAGCGCGGCCTCAAGGTTGCCTTTGGCCCGTTCCGTATTGCCCTGAGCGAGATAGATCAGGGCCGCATAGTAATACATCTCTTCGACGCCTTTGGTGTTGGCAATGGTGCGCTGCACAAGCGCCATCGCGTCATCGTAGCGCCCGACCTTCAAATACGCCTCGAATACGCTGAAATCGTACCAGAAGAAGCGCCAGGGCAGCCCCGTCGCCTGCGCCTGATCGAAGGCTGCCGCCGCTTCATCATTGCGGCCCAATTGCAGCAGCGCCCAGGCCCGATTGTAGGTGGTGAACGAGTCTTTTTTGCCCGCTGCGACATCGGCATCGGCCTGTTGCAGCACCCACTCGGCGTTATAAGTCATATCCCACTGCGGCCCCAGGACGGCTTGCAGCGCGGCCTCCTGCGACGGGCGATAGAGAATCAGATAATCCCGATTGAAATCACGCCAGCGATCATCCACATCCTGATATTTGAGGTGGATGCCGCGCTTATCGTCGCCATTGCCGAGCAGCGAGTCCTTGGCGATGAACACGCCTTCGGCATCATCATAGCCGATGACGACGCGGTTGTGGCTCATCCAATCTTTGAAGCCGCCCGCGCCATCATAATAGGCATTTTCGATCAGGATCGGGAAGCCCGCCACGACCACCTGTTTGATGAGATCAATCGTGCCACCGCGCCGCACGACCCCTTTGAGGCCATACGTCTCAGCAATGGCGGCCATTTCTTCCAGGCGGACGCTGACATCCTCAATGTTGGGATTCAGGCGCTTCATCACGCCGGCATAATCGCCTGTGAACTCACTGAAATACGAGAGTTGAATCGTGAGGGCCGCTGCCGAGCAGCGGTTGAGATCCTGCCAGACCATGCCCACGCCTTCGAGGTAGAACGACGAAGGCAGCGCGACAGCCACCGCCGACAGGGGTGTCGGGGTAGTCGCGGCATTGACGACCACAACCGGAATAGGTGTGGCGCTATCCTGCGCCCACAGCGGAGCCGCAAGAATCAGAAGACAGACGAAGGAGCAGATGACGCGCATAGGACGAGAACTCTCTTGCCAATGGTCGAATTGCCACTACGAT
The DNA here is from genome assembly GCA_034436915.1 of Anaerolineae bacterium. Lineage (GTDB taxonomy): Bacteria > Chloroflexota > Anaerolineae > Aggregatilineales > Phototrophicaceae > JALHOR01. The sequence continues at coordinate 1,423 of DAOTUR010000867.1, read as the reverse complement.
AGCAAAGAATGGTTAAATTCCCATTGCAGGATCACGAGCGTGGGGCAAACGGTGGATAAGACGACAGATGTCAAAACAATCCTATAAAACGGCACACGATCTCCTGCAATTTAAGGGCATCGCCCTGCTCTTGCTCACACTCTTATGTCTCACTCTTTCAACGGGAGCACAGGATATCTGGCTGCCGCTGCATGGCCCGCTGCTTGCGACGAGCAGCGTCTCGCAGGACAGCATCATGCTCTATGACGTGGGGGCCGATCAATATCGTGAACTGCGTCTGGGACAGGGCGCACACACGGTATGGGATTTTTCGCCCGATGGCTGCCGCATCCTCTATACCCTGAGCGATGGCGTGTGGCCCGCCCGCCTGTACAGCGCCCGCCTCGACGGGAGCGATCAAACGCCACTGGTGCAGTTCGATGAGCTGCCTGCTGCTCAGTGGAGCATCGATGCGCCGGATTGGTCGAGCACCGGGCAGATTGCCTTTGTGCTGGTGCGGACTGATGCCGAGGGCAAACGCATCCAGCATCACATCGCCGTGATTGAGGGCACAGGCGGCACACCACAGATGATGAGCATCACAGGCGATGAATACAGCCCATTCTGGTCGCCGGATGGCACGCGCCTCGCCTATCTTGCCTATGAAAAGCGGGCCGCAGGCGCAGATGTCTTCTCAACGGCTGTGCCCACCGTCGCCCCGCCCCCCGGCGAAAAGCCGCCGCCTGCCACGCTCATCAGCGAGGCCGATCTGTGGATCATCAATGCTGATGGCAGTGAGAAATACAATGCAACACAGTTTATGGTTGGGAATGTGGGCAAGCCGCGCTGGTCGCCCGCCGGGGATTTGCTGGCCTTTGAGTATGCGTCATCGGGCAACAATGACACGGTATGGATGATCGGCAGTCAGCGCGGCGCATTTGCCACGCAGTTGAGTTCGCAGTCCACCGTGATTATGGATATGACATGGCTGACGGATGGGACAGGCATCCTGGGGGCGATTTCATTCTTCCGCGATGAGCCGCAAAATCGCCTGTGGCAGATTCCGCTCGTCGGGCAGGCCGAGGTGGGCGCAGTGCGCTATCTCGATGCGCTGCCCCTGACCTATGCCGATTATCCGCGTTTCAGCCCGGATGGGCATTGGCTGGCGATGCGCAGCGAATACCGCCTCGTGCTGGTGGATGTGGCCGCGCAAACCATGTCCGGCCTGGATGAGCGCATGTCGGGCAATACGCCCGCCGTGTGGAGTCCAACGGCGTTTACGGGGGAGAAGAATTGCAACCCCACCCTAGCCCTCCCCAACTCCGTAGGGCTATACATTACCCACAAGTCGGAGAGGGGTTGAACATGGGGTAAACTAGGGAGTGTTGAGGGAAGAACATGACAAGAAACGGAGCCATACCCGACACCCTACCTGTATCCAAGC
>DAOTUR010000866.1:0-7208 GCA_034436915.1 Anaerolineae bacterium | reverse complement strand
ACGCTGCTGAGTAATATGCGAAACGCCCTGCTCATGTTCAACTGGAAGGGCGATGTGGCGTGGATCAATAACAATCCCAATACGCCCGCGCTCGATCCGTTCGTCGGGGCGCTGCTGGTCTTAGGCGTGGCGGCATGGTTCAGCCTGGCCGTGCGACGAGGCGATGTGGTGTATGCCTTCATCCCGGTTGTGATCCTGGTCATGCTGCTGCCCTCGGCTCTCTCCATCGCCTACCCGATTGAGAATCCGAGCTTTACGCGCACGAGCGGGGCGCTGCCGGCTGTCTTTTTGCTGGCGGCTTATCCGCTGGCAGTGGGCCTTGAGCAGATCAATCGGCTGTTCTATGCGCGCTGGATGCGGCGACTCCTCACGGCCTCGGCAGGTCTAATCCTGATTGCGGCCTACAGCTACAGTATGTCGATCTATAGGACAGATTTTGTCCGCTCCTATGAATCATCGTCGCTGCCCTACAGCCAAGCTGGACAGATTTTGCGCGGCTTCGCCCAGAGTGATGGCAGCTATGGTAATGCCTTCATGGTCGCCTATATGTACTGGTGGGATCATCGCGCCATTGGGCTGGAGGCGGGCCTGACCGATTGGCCCAACGGCATCATCAGCCGCGACAAGATTCCTGAATTTTTGCGCGATGCGGCGCGTCGGACGGACAGTCCGTATCGTCTTGATCCACTCAAAGACCTGATCTTCTTCTACAATTCGCTCGATCTTGAGACGCAAAATACCCTCAAGACGTGGTTCCCTGCCGGACATGAAACCTACATCACAGCCTATCAAGCCGGGGATGATTTCATGATCTACCGCGTGCCTGCGCTCGGCAATGATGGCTTTTTGACCTTCCTGCAAAAGACTGCACCCAATTAACCTAAGTTTGGAACGTTCTTTTCACCCCTCACCATCCGGCCTCCTCTCCCACAAGAGGCGAGGAGGAGTTAAAAAGTCCCTCTACCCTTGTGGGAGATAGGGTTGGGGTGAGGGGTATCCATTCCACCTGATATCCTTCGCTTGAGATTGAGGAATCAGGGGCAAGAGCGTGTATAAACCATCAGCCCGCACAGGCATCAAAGGACTTGTTATGTTGAATCCATCACCGCCCCCCATGTCCCGCCGCAGCGGATGGCTCATTCCGCTGCTCCTGATTGGGATTGTGCTGCTGGGGGGATACTTACGCTTTAACGGTTTGAATTGGGATGATTTCTCAGCCCTCCACCCGGATGAGCGCTTCCTCACGCTCAATTTGCTGCCGCTGGTGGGTGGCAACCTGGAGATGACCGATGATCAGAAAGGCTCGCCCAACCAGAGCCTCCTCGTCACGGCCAGCACCACCTACACCAGCCGCCTCGATATGCGGGCCAATCCTGCGCTGCGTATTGGCGCAGTCAAGGGATCGCTCGGAGAAGATGTGGCGGGATGGGCATTCGGGGAAGATCGCGTCAGCATCTATGACACGCCGGAACGGGCGCTAAGTGCGCTCCTCAACAGCGAGGTGCTCGGCCTCGTCGTGAATGAGAGCAATGTCGCGTTGTACGGCGTCAGCGTTCGCACCCTGGAAGCGATGAGTTCGCCCACCGTCCAGATGATGCGCTGTCAGGCCCGCTATCCCGCGACTAATGGCAGCGGCGGCTATTTCGATGCGGCCTGTTCGCCGCTCAACCCGCACAATTCCGGCAACGGCTTCTATGCCTATGGCACGCTGCCGCTGTTCATCGCACATTTTGCCAGCGATTTCGTGCGCGATCAGCAGGATGCTGAACTCAAACGCATCACTGAGGCAGGCGGCGACACGACGAATGCCAAAACTCTGTTCAATTTCCAGGGCGGGCCGCTAGTCTGGCGCTTCTTCTCGGCCTTCTTCGATGTGGGGACAATCTTCCTGGTCTTCCTGATCGGATCACGGCTGCATCATGTACGGCTGGGGCTGCTGGCGGCGCTGATTTATGCCGCGATGCCGCTGGCGATTGAAAAAGCTCATTACGGCACGGTCAACGCCATTACAACCTTCTTTGTGGCGCTGGCAATCTGGGCCGCCGTCCGCGTGCAGGACAAAGGCCGCTGGTTCGATTTCTTCGTCTTCGGCGTGGCGCTGGGCGCGGCCCTGTCCGGGCGCATTAACACCGCGCCCCTGGCGGCACTCGTTGTGCTGGCGGCGCTCGTCTACAGTGCGCCCGCCTGGGATTCGCGTCTGGCATGGCCTGTGCGCCGCAGGCTGTGGCAAAAAGCTGTCCTAGGGGTGATTTTCGCGGCGGGCATCAGTATCGTGGTCTTCCGCATTTGCAATCCCTATGCCTTCCAGGGGCCGGGCTTCTTTGGTATCAGCCCCAACCCGCGCTTCATCTCCGATCTTGTCAGCAGCCAATTTGGGATCAGCGGCAACCAGGACTCGCCCCCCAACTGGCAGTGGATGAACCGTGCCTCCTATCTCTACCCGCTGAAGGATATGCTGCTGTGGGGCATGGGCATTGCGGCAGGTGGGCTGGCATGGTTTGGCGTGCTGTGGGCGGGCTTCCGTCTCTTCACGGGCAAGCCATTAGCGACGCGCAATCTGCTGGTATGGGTGTGGATAGTCGGCTATTTCGCCTGGATGGGCCGCCTGTGGGTCATGACCATGCGCTACTATCTGCCGATGTACCCAGCGATGGCGGTGCTGGCGGCATGGACAGCCTATGAATGTGTGCGCCTGGGCCACGAACGCGGGCGCGATATTCCGCTCACGCGCCTGCTGCTGTCGCTGTTCGGGCTGGTGCTGGCGATGATCCCGGTCTACTACGTCGCCAACGGCTTTGATATCACTGCAACGGCCATCGCAGCGGGCCTTGTGGCGGCGCTGCTGTTTGTGGCGGCTTGGCTGCCCGGCCTGAATCAGCAGCGCGGACGCCTGCTGGTGGGGTTCACAGCCGCCTTTACGGTACTGTGGGGCGTGATGTTCGCCAATATCTATCGCCATGAACTGACTCGCGTGCAGGCCGCCCGCTATGTGTGGGAGCAGGTTCCGGGCGATTTCTCGATGCAGATCGAGGGCGCACCCGCTGGGACGCCGCTGATCAATATTGCCATTCCCAATTCTTATCCCGAATCCAGCACCAGCATTCAATCGCTGTCTGTCTCGCCGACGATGTTGCGGCCCAATGCGCCATACGTCATTGAGTTCACTGCACCCGCGACAGGCACAGTCTCGCAGGTGTATTCACCGCACCTGGGCGATGCTGAAAATGACGCTGACCCCGAATCGCTGTATGTCTCCATCGCCGCCGTCGGAGCCGCGCAGCCTGCGGGGACAGGCACGCTCACGGTGGATTTCCAGCGCAAGACGCATGTGCTTGGAGATGCCTATACCATCCCGCTCGATCAGACGGTGACGGTGGAAAAAGGCCAGCACTACACGATCAAGGTGGAAGCGCTGGCGGGGACGATCACATCAGCGGGCGCGGTAGTCGTGGCCGAAGGCACATGGGATGATCGCATCACCGAAACCAAAGTCTGCTCGCTGCCAAACGGCCTGTCGCTCAAAGACAATCCGGCCTCCGGCATCGTCAGCTATAATGACTGCAACGGCAGAACAGCCTATTACGATCTCGTGAACTCGTTCGATCAGGCCATGTCCTACCCGGTGGATGATGATCTCAAACTCAACAATATCATCGACAGCCTCAACGTGGGCGATTACATCGGCATCACCAGCAACCGCTTCTATGACACCGAAAATCGCAACCGCCTGCGCTGGCCGCTGACCTCGCGCTACTATGACATGCTCTTCTCCGGTCAGCTTGGCTATGATGTCGTCAAGGTCTTCAGCGAGTCGTATGAATTTGGCCCGTTGAGCGTCTCCGATCAACATCTGCCCATCTACAAATCGCCGACATGGTTCAACGAATATGAGGCCGATGAAGCCTTCCACGTCTACGATCATCCGACGGTCTTCCTGTTCAAAAAACGCGCCGATTATGACGCCAAGAAGGTCGAGTTTTTGCTGCGCGATGTTCCTATTCGCAAAGCCGACGAAATCTTTACCGATCCAGCGCGGATTGGCGCTGAGACCGTCGGGGTGGTGTACTGGGAATCGATCACGGCGGCCAAAGCCCCCACAGGCTTGATGCTCAGTCCTGATCTCAAAGTCATCCAGCAAACAGGCGGCACATGGCGCGAAAAATTCGACAGCGGCAGCCTGCTCAACACCAATCAGCCGCTGGGCGTGGCGGTGTGGTGGCTGCTCATGATCGGGTTTGGCTGGCTGGCCTTCCCGCTCACCTTTGCCGCCTTCCCCGGTCTGGCAGATCGCGGCTACAGCGTCGCCAAATTCGTCGGGATGCTGCTGGTGGCATGGCTGGCGTGGGCACTGTCGAGCCTTCGCATTCCGGTCTGGTCGCAAGGCGGCCTGCTGCTGTGTGCGGCGCTCATTGCGGCCTTGAGCATCGGCGTGGCATGGCGCAATCGACGTGAATTGGGCGCACACATTCGCTCCCATGCGGGGCAGATGCTGGTGATTGAAATCCTGGCGCTGGTGTTGTTCCTGGCGTTCGTAGGCGTGCGACTCACCAACCCCGACTTGTGGCACTTCGCCAAAGGCGGCGAGAAGCCGATGGACTTTGCCATGTTCAATGCAGTGCTGCGGAGTACAGTCTTCCCGCCCTACGATGCTTGGTTCAGCGGCGGCTACATCAATTACTACTACTTCGGTTATGTACTGGTGGGTGCGCCCGTCCTGCTGCTCAAGATTGTGCCTGCCTTCGCCTATAACCTCGTCCTGCCCACGCTGTTCTCTCTGGCAGGCATGGCCGCATTTGGCGCGGGCTTCAATCTGGTCGCGCATTGGCGGGATCGTCCGCGTGTCGATCTGGAAGGCCGCGAACGCCCTGGTGTGCGGCATGGCAGCGCGTGGTTAGCGGGCATCAGCGCCCTCATCCTATGCATGGTGCTCGGCAACCTGGATACGATTCGCGTATTGGGAACGGGCATTGCCACATTGGGCGGTTATCGTCAGCCAGCGGGTATCGAAGCGTATCTGACGCAGCAGTACACCGATGCCAACAATGGCATGACGCCGCCTGCCGATCTTGTCACAGAATATGCAGTGCGCGGTGCCAATCCAAGCTTTGGAGATCGCGTCAGCTACGAGGTCAATAGCTCCCTCTCGCTGGCGGTGAGCCTGTTGAAGGGCGTCCAGGTCGCCTCGCAGGGCGTTGGTCTGCCCATCGGCTCTGATCGCTGGTACTGGGGGCCATCGCGGGTATTGGCCGAAACGCCCGGTGTCGAAGGCGGAGCCATCACCGAGATGCCGTATTTCACCTTCGTCTATGGCGATCTCCATGCCCATATGATGAGTATGCCGTTCATGCTGTTCGTGATCGTCTTCGTCTGGCATGAGTTGTCCATCATCGGCGATGATCGGCGCTCATGGCGCAGCCGCCTGCTGGCGCTGGCGTTAGGGGCGCTGGTGTGCGGCCTGCTGCGGGCGACCAATACCTGGGATTGGCCGACCTTTACCGCGCTGGCGATCCTGGGATTGGGCTATGCGTGGTGGCTGCGCTGGCAAACCATCAGCCGCGCTTCCATTGTCGATCTCTTGGCCCAGAACAGCGCCTTCATGATCCTGAATGCGGCGGCGGCGATCCCCTTCACGGCATGGTTTGCCTCCAACTACAACAGCGTTGAAGCCTGGACGGGCGGCAAATCGCCGCTGTGGGCCTACTTCGATATTCACGGCGTCTTCCTGTTCTTCATCTTCGGCCTCTTTGTGTGGGAGACGGGGCGCTGGCTGCGGGCCGTCAAGGTCAAGGCGCTGCGCGGACGCATCACGCCGATTATGGCGCTGCTCTTCATCGTGTTGGGCATCCTTGCGGGAGCACTGTTGGCCCTGGTGACAGGCTATCAGGTCGGCCTGTTTGTGATGCCGCTGGTGCTGTGGGGTGTGATTTTGTTCTTCCGCCCAGGGCAGGCCCGCGCTATGCAGTTCGTGATTGTGCTGGTATGCCTCGCGCTGACACTGACGCTGTTCGTTGAGGTCATCGTCCTGAGCGGCGATATCGGACGGCAGAACACGGTCTTCAAGTTCTACATCCAGGCGTGGCTGCTGTTGGGCGTGGCAGGCGGGGCGGCCATCGCATGGCTGTTCCAGGCATCCGAGGACTGGTCGATTGGGCTGCGCTCGATCTTCTATCTGCCCGCGCTGGTGCTGATCCTGATTGGGGCGATGTATCCGATCATGGCAACACGCGCCCGCTCGATGGATCGCATGACGCCCGATATGCCCCTCACACTGAACGGCCTCGATTACATGCCGAATGCTCAACATTCGCTGATGGATTATGGCAATGTCATCCCGTTAGGGGGCGATTATGCCATCATCCGCTGGCTGCAAGAGAATGTCGATGGGTCGCCCGTGATTATGGAAGGCCGCAGCCTTGCCAGCGAATACCGCTGGAACAGCCGCATCGCCATCAACACCGGGCTGCCCACTGTGCTCGGCTGGAATTTCCATGAGCGCCAGCAGCGCACGCTCGATCCGCTGCCGCGTCTGGTCGATCAGCGCGAGCAGAACGTGAAATACTTCTACAACACCGACAATCTGACCGACGCCATCCGCCTCCTGCGCGTCTACGATGTGACGTATATCATCGTGAGCGATATGGAACGAGTCATGACGACGCCTGAAGGTCTCGCCAAATTCGATCAGATGGTGGCGCAGGGCTTCATGACTGTCGCCTTCCAGGATGGCGCGGCAGTGATCTACAAAGTCAACCGCGAGGCGCTGGATCGCTATGCCTTCGCCCAATTTCAACAAGGACTCCTCCCGTGACGTTGATCCTGGATTGGCTCGCTCGTGAGGGCGTTTATGTACTCGTCTGGTGGCTACTGGCAACAACCGCCGGAATCGCCGCCCTGCCCTGGTGCTGGCGTCTGCTCGGCGGCCTGCCGGACAAAGGCTACACGCTGGCGCGTCCGCTCGGCCTGATGCTGGTCGGCTTTCTGTACTGGTTTCTGGCGAGTGTGGGCCTGCTGCAAAATGCACCGGGCGGCATCGTGTTGGCCTGGCTGATCGTGCTGCTGGTCGGCGTGTGGCTGTATCGGCGCGGGGAGCGACTGCCACAGGGCTACTGGCGCGAAACCTTCTCGGTGCGCGTACTTGCCGAAGTGATGTTCCTGGGGCTGTTCATCGGCTGGGCAATCTTCCGCGCCTATCAGAACGACACCTCGAC
>DAOTUR010000865.1:0-12012 GCA_034436915.1 Anaerolineae bacterium | reverse complement strand
CAGAAGGCGTTGTTGTGATGGTGGGGGTGTGTGTGCTGGTGGGCGGCTTTGGCGTGGGCGTCGCTGTTCCAGGTTTAGCGGTGGGCGTATTCGTCTCAGAGTCAGGGCCCACCATGAGGCTGTCCGTCACCACTGCGCTCGGCGTCTTGCCTGCCTGACGAGTCGCGGTGGGCGAGGGTTTTTGCGCGATGGTCTTGGTGGTTGTCGCCTCCTGTGTGACCTCAGCCGTTACCACGAGGCTCTGGGCGCTGAAGGTCAATGTTGCGGCATTGGGCGTCGTGTTGCCCACAAGCTGCGTGCCAACTGTCACAGGCGCTGTCAGCGTCACGTTGCCGCCTGTGTCCTTTGGCCGCAGCAGAAACAGCGCAATCGCGGCCACAATCACAGCCGCCGTCCCACCAATGATCAGCCCGGTGGGGCGGCGCGGCGCGACAGGCGCGGCTTGCTCGACGGTAGGCAGGGGCGCACTGATCGGGTTAGGCGTCAGGGATGAGAGCGGGATAGGCGTGTTGCTGGTCGGGCCATCGGTGATGGGGACGCCAAAGCCGGGCGTCGTCGGCTGCTCGCGCATGGCCTCGAACTTTTCCAGCATGGTCTTTTCATCGGGGCCAGTGCTGCTGCGTTCTTTCTGCTTGGTCTGGATGGCCTGCATCGCCGCCGTTTGCAATTGGACGGGGCGGGCATTGGCGGCAGAATTGGACGCCATCGCCACGAGCACCTCAGACAGTTGCCCCGCCGAGCTGTAACGCTCTTCGGGCTGCTTGGCGAGGGCTTTATGGAAGATTTGATCGATGTCTTCGGGCAGATTGGGATTGAATTGCAGCGCGGAGGGGACGGGATTCTGGATGTGCTGGAACAGCACCGCCATCGGCGTCTCGCCCGTATAGGGAGCGCGGCCCGTCGCCATCTCAAACACCATGACGCCGAGCGAATAAATATCGGCTCGCAGGTCAATCGTGCTCAGGCCCATGCCCTGTTCCGGCGACATGTAACCGGGCGTGCCGACGGTGAAACCCGTTTGCGTCATGCCCAGGCCGTCGTTGATGCGGGCGATGCCAAAATCCGCGACGAAGGCATTGCCATCCTGATCGACCATAATATTGCTGGGCTTGATATCGCGGTGGACAACGCCCTGCCGATGAGCATAATCCATCGCCGAGGCAATCTGGCGCATCAAATGGGCGACTTCGCCCAGGGGCAGCAGACGCTTCTCATCCAGCACGTCTTTGAGCGTGCCGCCCTCCAGGTAGCGCATGACGATATAGGGCGGATCATGATCCGGCGCATAATCGTACACGGGCAGCAGGTGCGGGTGCTCCAGGCGGGCGATCAAACGCGCTTCGCGGCGGAAGCGTTCGACGCCTGCTTTATCGGTGGCGAGGGCGCGATGAATAATCTTAATCGCCACGAACCGATCCATACCGGGGTGATACGCCCGATAGACCGTCGCCATGCCGCCTCTGCCCAATTCCTGGATAATTTCGTACGGGCCGATCTTCGTACCGATCATGCCATCTCGTTTTTGTGAATGCCGACTCGTGAATACTCCTATTATGACGATAAATGAGCGACCTTGCTAGGTTTCTGCGTAGAATTGTTATAAAAACAATCAAGTTTTCTAAAGACAGGGGGGTTATGATGGGGAATTTTTGGCGGAAGGAGGTTCAATTCAGAGCATCCAACGTGATGCTATGGCCGCGATCCATCAGCGTCTCGGCTTGCGCGGCAAAATCTCCGCTGTGCTGGTGACGGATCAAATCAGCTTCGAGGGTGGGGCGGGAGACAATCTCAGGCATCAGGGGTGTCCAGCGCATCATCCGTTTCTTCGATATACAGCATCTGCTCAAATGTGACGCCGAAATAATCACACAGACCAATCAGAACGTTCGTGTCGATCTGGGTAATTTCGTCCTTGAGCCAATTGGAGATGGTATTGGGGGAGACACCCAGCGCCTTTGCGATTTCGGACTGTCTGATCCGCCGCTTCTCACGTTTCTCTTTATCCGTGAGAAACAGCAGCATCCGATTCTTCATGACTTTCACGCTTCATACCTTTTTTTAATTCGATTTCTTGCATTTTTTCCCTTTTTATGAATAATTATCTAATGTCATAGAAAGGACTGACGATGACCACTCTACCTATGTTCACCGACTCATCTTCGGATCGTGATAATACGCCACTGCCCCTGATTGTAGCAAAAAGATGGGACTTTCCGCTGGCCTTCCATATTGTGGAGGGTAGACATTTGTATGCGATTCAGGATTGGATGCGCGGTATTACCGGAACAAAAGATATTCGTAGAATTTTAGATCACTTAAAGAAACAGAGAATGTGGGATGAGTTGTCCAAGTCTATTGGACAACTGCCCTACAAATCATCTGATGGAAAAAAGTATAAAATTGACCATATTGATGAGAAAGGTCTGTATCTCATTGCTGAATATCTCAGAGTCATGCGTGCTCGGCCTGTTTTGCAGGAAATTCGTCAATATCTTGCGAAGGCAGGCGTGTTTGTTGATGAGATGCGCCGCGACGAAAATCTTATCGTCATCACCTCGCGCATGTCACCCGATGAGATGCTGGATGCGACAGGCCGCGCCGCTCTTCTGACTCGTGAGGCGTATCGCAAACAGGGCAAAAGCCAAAAATGGATTGATATGCGTCTGCTTGGCAAAATCAGGCGCGAACAATTTACCGCCGCCTTAAGCCAGGCCATCAATGAGGCATTGAAACGCTCACACTTTGCGACGGCTACCGACGATGTTTATAGAGGGTTGTGGGGACGAACAGCCCGCTATCTGAAAAAAGAGCTGGCACTGCCCAAAGGGGCGTCCCTGCGCGATAACCAAACCATTTATGCCCTTTATTTTCAGGGGATTGCTGAAGAAGCCTGTGCAGACAAATTAGGGGAGAAAAAGTCTGTTTCATGGTTTGAAGCACGAAACATCATTAAAATGGTCGCGGTGACGGTTGGGCGATACACGCAGGATATGAGCAAATTTTTAGGCAAAGATCTCGCCACCGGTCTCCCTCTTCTCCCACAAGATCAAAATCCTGGCTAACTGCATAAAAACCAACCGCCCGCTGTGAGGGGGGACACAGAGCGGGCGGTTGAATAGGGAAGGGTTTTTGTGGGATGGGAACCGTGTCCCACCAACCACTGCCTCAAAATCTGAACATCAGCTTGTCTTGTCTAAAGATGCCATCTGGGCTTAAAACCCGTCTGATATGGGCATGAGCACCCTGTGAGAGTGACAGGCAGGGTATTCTCATACAGGACGAATTGTCACTGGTGGGATTGGCGTCCGCCTTTATAATGATCGTCATCGGGAGAATGTCGGACGAAAGATTCCGCCGTCTCGCGGTGTCTGAACCAAATAGATGTGCCCTGGCACATAGGCACTTCCTCATCCGATGTTTGACTTCTGATCCGTTCTCTCGGACGCCCCATGCGTCGTCCTGGACAATAGGGGGTCTTCCGCATCATCAGCGGCAGCCGCATCAGGAGCGAGCGAAGGCTAAATCTGGTTATTTTAGCCATTTGAGGAATCTCACCATGACAGAAGACAACAGCAAGTCCTACGAATTCGCCACCAAAGCCCTGCATGAAGGCTATACTCCCGATCCGACCACAGGCGCACGCGCTGTCCCGATCTACCAGACCACATCCTACCAGTTCCGCGACACGGATCATGCGGCGGCACTGTTTGCGCTGGCTGAACCGGGCAACATCTACACCCGCATCATGAATCCCACCAACGACGTGTTTGAGAAGCGCATTGCGGCCCTCGAAGGCGGCATTGGCGCTCTGGTGACCTCATCGGGCCAGGCGGCGCAAACGCTGGCGATCCTCACCATCGCCAACGCCGGCGATGAAATTATCTCATCCAGCGCACTCTACGGCGGCACGTATACGCTGCTCAAGTACAGCCTGGGCAACCTGGGCATCAAAACGCACTTCGTCGAGACCGATGATCCTGCCGCCTATGAAGCCCTCATCAATGACAAGACCAAGCTGATTTATCTCGAAACCATCGGCAACCCCAAGCTGGAAATCCCCGATTTTGAGGGCATTGTCGCTGTCGCTCACAAGCACGGCGTCCCGGTCATGGTCGATAACACCTTCGGCACGCCCTATCTCGTGCGCCCGATTGAATACGGCGTCGATATCGTCATCCACTCTACGACCAAATGGATCGGCGGGCATGGCCTGAGCATTGGCGGCGTCATCATCGATGGCGGCCATTTCGATTGGAAAGCCAGCGGACGTCACCCCGGCCTGATCGCGCCCGAACCCGCCTATCATGGCGCGGTCATCGCCGATATTGCTGGCCCCGCCGCCTATATCATCCGCGCCCGCGTCGTTGGCCTGCGCGATTTCGGCATGAGCCAATCGCCGTTCAACACCTTCCTCAATCTCATCGGCCTGGAAACTCTGTCGCTGCGCGTGCAGCGCCATGTGGAAAACGCGCAGGCTGTCGCCCAGTGGCTTGAGCAGCATCCCGGCGTCACCTGGGTCAATTATCCCGGCTTGCCCTCGCACAAGAGCTATGAGCGTGCTCAGAAATATATGCCCAAAGGCGCGGGCGCGGTCATCGGCTTTGGCATCAAGGGCGGGCAGCCCGCAGGTCGCAGCTTCATTGACAGCCTCAAGCTGTTCTCGCATCTGGCGAACGTGGGCGATGCCCGCTCGTTGGCAATCCATCCCTCTACAACGACGCACAGCCAGTTGGAGAGCGAAGAGAAGCGGGCCAGCGGCGTGACCGATGACTATATTCGTCTCGCTGTCGGCATCGAGGATATCAAGGATATTCTCGCCGATCTGGAACAAGCGCTCGAAACCGCCCGCGCACTCCAGCACGCCTAAACAATTCTCCCCTCACCCCAACCCCTCTCCCACTTCGCGGTAGAGGGGCTTTACCCCACTCCTGTCCTCTCTCCTTGTGCGAGAGGATAGCCGGGTGGTGAGGGGTCAAACATTCCCAATCCTCCACACCCCTTGAGCAAGCGAGACTAACCCATGTCCCTGCCTGATTTTCTCAATGAGCGCACAACACGCCCTGATGACCCGCACTCCGTCGGCGTGGTTGAACGCCAGAGCGTGCATTTTGCCGCGCCGCTGCCGCTGCGATCCGGTGCGGTGCTGCCGCATGTCACCCTGGCCTATGAGACCTACGGCACACTCAACCTGCGCCGCGACAACGCCATCCTCATCTGCCATGCGCTGTCGGGCGATTCGCATGTGGCGGGCTACACCAGCGATCATCCCGCCGAAAAACCGGGCTGGTGGGATGAGGCAGTCGGGCCGGGCAAAATGTTCGATACCCAGCGCTATTTTGTCATCTGCTCCAATGTGATCGGCGGCTGCCAGGGCAGCACTGGCCCGTCATCGCGGGCAGCCGATGGGCGGCCTTATGCGCTGCGCTTTCCCATCCTCACGGTGGCGGATATGGTGCAGGCCCAGGCGCGTCTGCTCGATCATCTGGGGATTGAGACGCTGTTCGCGGTAGCGGGCGGCAGCATGGGCGGGATGCAGGCGCTGCAATGGTCGGTGGAATTTCCACAGCGAGTGCAAAACGTCCTCTTTATCGCCAGCACGCCCATCTCATCAGCGCAAAATATCGCTTTCAATGAGATCGGGCGGCAGGCCATCTATGCCGATCCGCGCTGGAATCGCGGCGATTACTATGATGGCATCGCACCAGAGGCAGGCTTGGCAGTGGCCCGCATGGTCGGCCATATCACGTATATGAGCGAACATTCGCTGGAGGCCAAATTTGGGCGGCAGTTGCAGGAAAAGCCCACCTTTGGCTATACCTTCGAGACGGAATTCGCCATTGAGAGCTATCTGCGTCATCAGGGTTACAAATTCACCGAGCGCTTTGACGCCAACAGCTACCTCTACATCACGCGGGCGCTGGATTACTATGATGTCGCGCAGGGCTATGACAGCATCAGCGCGGCGTTGGCGCGTTCACAGGCGGCGTATCTGGTCGTCAGCTTTAGCAGCGACTGGCTCTACACCCGCGATCAGGCGATGCAGTTGGTCAACCCTCTGTTGGAGGCCAACAAACAGGTAGAATATCATCATGTCGAGGCGTCTTTTGGTCATGACTCTTTCCTCGTTGAAGTTGACACGATGAATACCATCGTCGGCGGCTTTCTGCGGCGACAGGCAGCCAGCCTCATTCCATCATTATCTGTAGAGGATTTACATTCCAATGGCAAGCATTAAAATTCCGACCCCGCTGCGGGCCTATACAGGCCAACAGGCCGAAGTGACTGTGCAGGGCAGCACGATCTCAGAAGCGCTCTCCTCGCTCGTGACGCAGTACCCGGATTTGAAGACGCATCTGTTCCAGGATGAGAAGCTGCGGAGCTACGTCAACGTCTATCTGGGCGATGAAGATGTGCGCTTTCTGGAGGGCCTGGACACCGAAATTGGCGGCGATGCCAAACTGCGCATCATCCCGACGATTGCCGGAGGCCGCTAACCATGCTCGTCCGCCCCGCCCAGGCCAAAGACGCCGCTGGGATCACTCGCGTCCAGGTTCCGAGTTGGCAAGAGGCCTATGCGGGAATCGTCCCCGCCACCTACCTGCAAAATATGCTTACGGCTGAATGGCAGGCACGGCGCGTTGAGCATTGGACGCGCACCATGACAACGGGCGAGATTTTTGGCGCAGTGGCGGAGAATGAGCAGGGTGAGATCATCGGCTTTGCGATGGGTGGCAGCAGCCGCGACCCCGGCCTGAAAGATTATGATGGTGAGTTATACGCCATCTATATTCTGCCAACCGAGCAGCAGCAGGGCGTCGGCAGAGCGTTGTTTCAGGCGTTTGCCTGTGATTTGCATGACCGGGGCTACATGGGGATGCTTATCTGGGCGCTGCGCGATAACAAACGCGCCCGCGCCTTTTATGAGCGCATGGGCGGTCAGGCCGTCGGCAAGAAGCGCGTGATGCTGGGTGAGGAATTGTGGGAGGTGGGCTATGGGTGGCCCGATCTGATGCGCCTGACTGCCTCGTTCAAGAAGGACATGCGCTAGAGCATCACTAACAGGGGTTGTGGCGGGTACAGAGCTTTTGTAGGGGCGCAGCGTGCTGCGCCCAATCATGCCAGATGCCCTCATCAAGGGCGCAGCGTGCTGCGCCCCTACAAAAGCTTCCTTTGTGATCCGTAGGGGCGCGGTATACCGTGCCCGCCGCTTTGCCCCAAAAATCAACCGTTAATCCTTGACGATATGTGGAGGGAAGATATCAGAAAGACCCGCGCCATCCCGTACAAAAATCGCTCGTAAAGGCGTCTTGAATATAAGCACCATCATCACACAGCCTATGGGGTGCATCGACTGATGCGCTTGCCCAATTTAAACCGAGAGCAGAAAGAGGTTTTATGCAGCCATTAGTCACAGAGATGGCCGATCTCTCGAATGAAGAGATCAAACGTTACAGCCGCCACCTCATCATGCCGGAAGTCGGGATTGAAGGCCAGCGCCGCCTCAAAGCGGCCAGCGTCCTCATCATTGGCACAGGCGGCCTCGGCAGCCCCACCTCGTTGTATCTGGCGGCGGCGGGCATTGGGCGTATGGGGCTGGTCGATTATGACATCGTTGATTCCAGCAATCTCCAGCGCCAGGTGATTCACGGCATGAGCACCGTCGGCCTCTCCAAGCTTGACAGCGCCGAGATTCGCCTGCGCGATCTCAACCCTGATATCATCATTGAGAAGCACAATGTCCCGCTGACGAGCGATAACGCGCTCGAACTGATGGAAGACTACGATGTTATCATCGATGGCACGGACAACTTCCCCACGCGCTATCTCGTCAATGATGCCTGCGTGAAATTGGGCAAACCCAATGTCTACGGCAGCATCTTCCGCTTTGAAGGCCAGTTGAGCGTCTTCTATGCCAAAGAAGGCCCGTGCTACCGCTGCATGTTCCCTGAGCCGCCCCCTCCCGGCCTTGTTCCAAGCTGCGCGGAAGGCGGCGTGCTCGGCATTCTCCCCGGCACGATTGGCACGATGCAGGCGACAGAAGCCATCAAGATCATCCTGGGCATTGGCACGCCCATGATCGGGCGGATGCTGCTGTACGATGCGCTCGAAATGGAATTCAACATCATCAAGGTGCGTAAGAATCCCGACTGCCCGGTGTGCGGCCAGGGCAAGCACCCCGAAGACATTGAACTCATCGATTATGAACAGTTCTGCGGTGTCCCGGCGCATGATCGCAGCACCTTCAGCAATCTGAGCGAAGATGAATACGCCGGAATGCAGGAAATCAATGTCCAGCAGCTTCAACAGACGATGCTGGCACATGATCCGAACGTCGTTGTGATCGATGTGCGCGACCCGCACGAATGGGCGATCTCGGCGCTTCCTGGCACGCTGCGTATCCCCAAAGGTGAGATTCAGCAGGCTAAAAACGCGGTTCTCGCGGGGCGCAAACTGCGCGAAGAAACTGTGCTGGCGCAAATCCCACAGGATAAAACGCTGCTCGTCCACTGCCGCAGCGGGAAGCGCAGTGCCGACAGCATCAACTTCCTGAAAGAAGTCGGCTACAGCAACGATAAGATGTACAACGTAGCAGGCGGTATTCTGGCCTGGGCCGATCAAATCGATCCCACCATGCCGAAGTATTAAATCCGAGATCGTTAGAAAATTGTGACAAAGAGGCATCCCCGTCGTGTGTGTGGGAGGCCTCTTTGTGTTTGTGATGGGGACATTTAACCCCTTACCCCACCCCAACCCCTCCCCGCTTCGCAAGGAGGGGGGAAATCCATGTTGGGAATAAACACGCTCTGGTAGATCGATTTGGGAAGACGAATCTTCTTGCTTTGTTTTCACCCCTCGCGCCCTTGTGGGAGAGGGGTTACAGCTCTAGGGAATATATGGAAACAGGTAATAGTGAATTAAATTTATATAACATTAAATTTGTAAATGACGCTAAAAATCACCGATTTGATACAAAAAAGGATAAAAATTGACAATCTTAACTATTGGGGGTGTTTTTGAGTTGCTAAATTATGAGAAATGGGTTAGAATTCAGTTTATTAAAGATGAATGAAAGATACGAACATCGTTATAGGCCGAGGAACTAAAAACATGTCTACATCATTTCTCATATCGGTTGAAGCGCTGGCTTCGGGCATGTGTCTTCATCGTCTCACAATTCCTCATGACACGCCTATTGAAGATCTGAATGATCTCACGCAGTGCGTCATTCAAGCCCATAAAACACAAACCCCATTGTATCTGCTCATTGATGCGTCACGTCTTGATCTCGCTTATACGCCCCGTATTCGCGTCTGCCTGGATGTCCTCATGACTCATATTCATCAACAGCACAAAACAATTCGGGCGGCCATCATCCTCCCCGATATGACGGGAAGCTGCACCCTCTTTCTCAACAATCTGATGCGTGTCCGTGAGACCTCCCGTAATCGACATGCCTGTTTTAGCACCCCTCCAGAGGCTTTGAGATGGCTGGATGCGATCCACCACAGCGAATCCCGGCCCGCCGTACAGGGCATTTAAGAAACACTTTCTCTCCTCATGTACAAAGGTGATCGTATAACGATCATCTTTTTTTGTGCCTCACGCGGCTGCCATGAGGCATCATCCGACAATTTGTGTTGCAAAATGAGAGTCGGGACTTTAAAAAGACGCCATCTCATGAAAAAATGGGGACATCGGGGATCTTCGCAGTTTTAAGGATACTTATGTCGACCAAGCCCATCCTGGAAGCGCGGACGACGGCCTACCGCACATTCTGCCTGGGGGCGCTTCACAAACGGTATGAATTGGAACATGCAGCCGCCCGCCTGAAACAGAGTGATGTCCCAGACAATGTGCGCCGTTTTGTGCTGGCGCGGCACTGGAACGAGAACCAACGGCTGCTGCGTTGGATTTATGATGAGAAGCTTGAAGCCCATTTTTCGCGCAATGAGCGCAGCCTGCTCGCGCAATCGTTTGCCGCCTGGCCGGAGGAACTGCTCGACGATCTGCGCTGGCGGACAGAGCGCCTGGGGATGCTGCTGTGGGCGCTGCGCGTGATCGACGGCGTGCCGGGCTTCGATACCCCGTTCAAACCCGATTCAGTCATGGCCCCTCTCGATATCTTTACGCCCACGATTGATTTTGTCTGGTGTGCGGCGCTGCGTCCAGCGGGCGAGGTGCGTTCCATGCGTGATCTGGCGGATCTGTGGCATTGGCGCTCACAATTGGCCGAGCTGGAGCGAATAGGGATTCGACCACAGGGAGGGCTGAGCTTCGCAGAAATCATCCGCGAGACAGCAGAGCAGGCGTATCAGGATCGCTATCTTCCTGCGCCGATTGCGGGCGATTTTCCGGCGTTTGGACAGGCGTATCGGGATTTGTCGGGCACGCAGAAACAGACGATTGCGGGAATTGCCCAGGAGCGCAGCGCGGCGCTGGATTGGCTGTGCGCGGGCGTGGGCGAAGGCCGCCCTATCGATTACTCCCGTTAGGAGTGTCTCTTGGGCCAAAATAAAAAATGATACACTTGCTTAAACTTAAACTGATTTTTGCGTGGTCTCAACAATGCAACTGTTCACAGAACATCTTCTCCTGCGTGAGGTGCTGCCGCAGGATGCAGCGCTAATCCGCCAGTTCAGCCATGAGCCTGCTTATACCCAGTATGACCCCAACGACCCGATGGCGGATTGGGAGTTTGACGTGATCAACACGTGGATGCTGGATGAACAGCACGTCATCCCCCGCACCTACTACTATCTGACGGTGGTCTTGCAGACGCAGCCTGATATCGCCATCGGGTCGATTCATCTCACGATTCAAAATCACTCGCATCGGCATGGCGAGATCGGCTATATGTTTGGCATGGCCTATCACAATCGCGGCTATGCCACCGAAGCGTCGCGGGCGCTGCTCAAGTTTGGGTTTGCCACGCTCAAACTCAAGCGGATTGCCGCGGCGGATATCGTGATGGAGAACGTGGCGAGTACCCGCGTGGCGGAAAAGATTGGGATGCGGCGCGAGGCGCATTACCCAGACACCCAATTTTTTGCCGGGCGCTGGTGGGATACTGTCACCTACAGCATCACGCGGGATGCCTGGCTCACGCAGCAGGGGATGCGCGACTCCGGTATCACGGATGAAACGCCAGAGGTCAAATCGTGAGGATCGTCTTGATGCCTGCCACGCAGCCCAGGACATCTCCGATAGGATCGCTGCTTGCTCGACAGCATTCCTGACAAAACATGTCGGACAGCATTTTTGCTCTTGTTTTTTTGTCTGTCTCAGATACACAATGAGCGTATTCCATACGCTGCTTGGAGGCTTTTTACACCATGTCTAAACGTCGCAATCGTGATCGTCAGCCGAATATCCCCACCGATGCCTTGCAACGCGCCCGTGAACAAGCGGGCCTGCCTGCTATCCCTGCCGAGAGCGAAGACGCCGCCGCGCCCATCGCTGCTGCTGCCATGACCGCCACCCGTCCGCTTGAAGCGCTTGCGCCCGCTGCCAATGTTGGCACGGCAGTGAAGCGTTCACGCAAAGTTGGCAGCGCCACGACAGCCGCCAACAAGCGCGGTGATAATGATCATGAGCGCGTCAAATATCTGCTGGAACACCCCACGCGCATTGTGACAGAGCCGGAACTGCGGGCGGAATACGGCCATGTTCTGTTCGATCTGCGTAACATGGGACTGCTGGCGGTTGTCTTGATCGGTTTGCTGGTGATTCTGTCACGCTTTATCTAGAAAAATGCATTTGCCCCTCTCACCTCCCAACCCTCTCTCCCACAAGGGGCGAGGAGGAGCAGGACGGTTCAAAAGGGACTTTTTTCTATTGTCGCATCACAACAGGACAGATTGTGTTGAGAGTGAATACCCTTAGACAGGTCAGTTTGAGGTGGGATTGGCGTAAGGGGTGCAGTACGCTGCGCCCCTACAAAGGCTCCAGACTTGTTTTGCACCCCTCGCGCCCTTGTGGGAGAGGGGAAGCAAATTAACGCCAGACATTCAT
>DAOTUR010000864.1:0-8472 GCA_034436915.1 Anaerolineae bacterium | reverse complement strand
CCATGTTGAGACGTGAGGGCAGCGGCGTGCCTGCGGTCATGACAACCGTCTGGCGCAGATGGATCGCGGCGGACGAGCTGCCAATGAGAATCTCAAAATCCCCGGCCTCGGCAATCCAGCGCCCATACGATGGGTCATAGTAGCTGAAAGCGCGATCATCCAATGTGAAGGTGACGGATTTTATCTCGCCCGCCTCAAGATCAACTTTGGCAAAGGCTTTGAGTTCTTTCACGGGACGCTGGAGACGCGAGACACGATCATGCACGTAAAGCTGCACAATTTCTTTACCCGCCCGTTTGCCTACGTTGCGAATATCGACGGTCACCTCAACGGTGTCATCGACGCTAAAGGCCGATTTGGAGACGCGCAAATGGCTGTACTCAAATTGGGTGTAGCTTAAGCCGTAGCCAAACGGGAACAAGGTCGCCCTTTGCAACGCCTCATAGCCGCGATAGCCGATAAACAAGCCTTCGCCGTAGCGCACCTGTCCATTTTCGCCCGGAAAATTCAGATAGGCGGGCGTATCGCTGAGGCTCAGGGGGAAGGTCTCGGCCAGCTTGCCGGAGGGGTTAACGACGCCGTAAAGAATATCAAGCACCGCCTCGGCTCCCGCCTGTCCTGGCAACCATGCTTCAAGCACAGCCGGTACAAGATCAATCCAGGCCCGCATATCAATCGCCGAGCCATTGTGCAGGATGACGACGGTCTTGGGCTGCACGCTGGCGACAGCCTGAATCAGCGCCGTCTGGTGCGGCGTAAGCGGCAGATCGCGGCGATCATAGCCTTCTGATTCAATACTGGCAGGCAGCGCAATATACAGCAGCGCCACATCCGCCTCGCGTGCCACCTGCACAGCGTCATCAATCAAGGGTTGATCAACTGTTACGGACGTGCCATCCCCAGCCGCATAACGGATTTCAGCGCGAGCCTGCAAACCCTCCAATGGGCGATCAATGCGCGTGGCATTGACGTGAGAACTGCCGCCGCCCTGGAACACAGCATGGGCCGCCGCATGGCCGATCACTGCCACCGTCTCTTTGCCCGTCAGCGGCAGAAAATCGCCCTCATTCTTGAGTAGGACAATCGACTCAGCGGCCACCGCCCGCGCCAGCGCATGATGCCCGTCAAGATCAAATTTGCCGTTGCCCTTGCTCACCTCATCGGCCCGCAGAATGATGTGCAGCAGACGGGTCACAGCGCGATCCAGCATCTCATCATCTAGCCTGCCCTCTTCCACTGCCTCGATGATTGCCTGCGTGCTGTGCGGGACAGGCCCCGGCATCTCCAGATCAAGCCCGGCTCGCAGCGATGAGACACGATCATGCACCGCGCCCCAATCCGAGACGACAAAGCCCTCAAAGCCCCACTGATCGCGCAGAATAGTGGTGAGTAGTTCCGTGTGCTCAGAGCAGTAAACGCCATTGACGCGGTTGTACGCACACATCACCGTCCAGGGCTGGCCTTCTTTGACGGCAATCTCAAAGCCCCGGAGATAGATTTCATGCAGCGTGCGCTCATCGACATCAGCGCTGACGGTGAAGCGGCGCGATTCCTGGTTGTTGACGGCAAAATGCTTGAGCGATGTGCCAACACCGTGACTCTGGATGCCCTGGATGAGTTGGGCGCTCAACTTGCCCGCCAGCAGCGGATCTTCGGAGAAATATTCAAAATTGCGTCCACACAACGGCGAGCGTTTCATATTGATGCCCGGCCCCAGCAGCACATCCACATCCAGCGCAATGCATTCTTCGCCCAGGGCCACCCCCACCTGATACAGCAGCGCCTCATTCCAGCTTGAGGCCAGCGCTGCGGCCACTGGAAAACAGGTCGCGGGGTGGCTGGCGGTAATGAGAGAAGTCACATCCAGCGGGCGGCGCAAACCATGCGGCCCATCGCAGACCGTGATGGCGGGAAGCCCCAGACGTGGTACGGCAAGCGTCTGCCAGGGGGTTGCGCCTGTGCAGAGAGCAGCTTTCTCTTCCAGTGTAAGGTTGTGTAGAAAAAACTGTACGGGATGAATTGGCATCACAACATCCTTTATGTCGATAAAAAATTATTCTTGGGCAAAAGACTATTTGCGGAAGGATCTGTATACGTTACCACGCAGCGCCTAAAATCTCATTAATAGAGAGGGAATGCTGAACCCCTCACCACCCAGCCTCCTCTCCCACAAGAGGCGAGGAGGTGCAGGACAGGAAAAAAGTCCCTCTCCCGTGCAGTGGGAGAGGGATTAGGGTCTACGGCTTTTGGACAAACACGCTCACAAGGCCCGCATAGCCGCCGTTAGCATGGCTGACGAGGAGTGTATACGTACCATCAGCAGGCAGTTCAAAATTTGCCAGTTCCGAGTCAAACTTCCCGCCCGAATCATCATCGCCGGCAATCGGCGTGCCATTGGGATCAAGCAGCGCCAGCAGCGGATCAACGCCGACGAGCGAAATATCACTCGCAAGAAATGTTAGGCGCTGGCCTTTTTTTCCTTCAAATGTGAAGCGATACACCTGCCCATAGGCCATCTGGACTTCTTGACTGACGCCAATCTCAAGCGTATCATCCGTGATCGTCGTCCCCAGAAGTTCCATCCGCTTGGCAAAATCGACGCCTGCTTCAGCGGTCTTCTCCGTCTCACGGTAAGCAATGCCGCGTGCCAGATAGGAGTCATGCATCTGTGCATCAAGGCCCAGAGCAGACGTATAATCTTTGATGGCCGCATCGAGTTCCTTCAGAGAGTAATGCGCCAACGCCCGATTATAGTAGGCGGTGGCGACGTGGGCATCAGGCGTCTGCTTGACCTCAATCGCCTCCGTCAGGATGGTAATCGCGCTGACAAAATCCTCACGCTGCATATCCGTGATGCCCTCAGCAATCAGTTGATCAATCTGAGCATCTTGGCTGTTACCCCGCGCATCGAGCAGAACCGAACGGCCCGTATACGCTGGAGCATAGCGCGGATTCAGCTCAATCGCTTTGTCGTAGTCATTGAGCGCCTCGCCATCCTTGCCGGATTGGGCATAGGCGCTGGCGCGGAAGCTGTACGCTGTCCAATCATAGGGCAGGATGCGAATGGAGCGCGTGAAATCGTCAATGGCACGATTGATATTATTAAGTTGCTGATAAGAAATCCCGCGCAGAAGATACGCTTCTGACGCATCAGGATTGGTGGCAATAATGGCAGTGGCGGCGTCAACAGCCTTTTGATAATTCCCAGCCTCGAACAAGCTGTAAGCTGTGCTCAACTGCTCATCGAGTGTGCCGGGGGTTGGCGCAGGCGTTGCAGCCTCTTGCGTGGCGTCTGCCTGGGTCGTGGGCGGCGGGGTGGGCGTCACTTCTCGAATGGCGTCTACATTGGACACCAATCCCGCCGCAACCAGACAGAGTATCAGGGCTGCGCCTGCTGACCAGATCGCTTTTACATGTCTCATGCCGTATATTCCTTTGTCTCACAGAATCATACAATGCCCAGAACAGCATTGTTCCCTGTCCATCGTACCCGCAAGGGCGTCGGAGGGCTATCCCCCAACGATGGACAAATAATGAGAGACGTGACAGATCAAAAGATCATCAGGCAGAAAGGATGGAAGGATGTCTGTGAGGCCATTCGTTCAGGGATTAAGGATTTTGTGCTCATTGTGGGCCAAAGACGCGGAAAAATTGCTTGCGCCAGGGACTTTCAGTCCCTGGCTCCCGTGTTGCGGGGTTGAAAACCCTGCCCAAACACGTCCCAAAAGACTGTTTCAGCGGGACTTTCAGTCCCGCAAAAGGCAAGACAGGGGTTTTCGACCCCTGACGATAGGGCATAAGAGAGATCAACCAGGTTCGGTTTGCTTAAGTTGCTGCATATGGGAAGGAATGTCTGTGAGGCCATTCGTTCAGGGATTAAGGATTCTCCTGTAACGCCTTGACCAACCGTTCCCCAATGCCCGCATTGCGCGAAAACGAACACTCATCGAGTCGTTTTAAGAGTTCAATCCAGTGCTCATAGCGATCTTCGTCTTGCAGCGCCTGGGCCATGATACGGGCCGCAAGGCTGACGGTGTTGTCATCAGGCCGCGCATCCGCCAGCGCAAACGCCTGCCAGAAGGCGAGTTCTTCCTGATCCGGCGCGGCAGTACGAGCCTCTTTCCATTTGGCAAGAGCGCCCATCATATTGCCTTTTTCCAGCATCTCATGACCCTCTTGATCGATCAGTTGAGCCGTCCGAATTTGCATCAGCCGCGCCAACTCTTGCAGCGGCTGCTGATGCTCATCGACACGCAGATCATAGATGCTCTCCCATTCCGGCGTCCCCGCACGGCCTGAGACGACCTTCAACGCCGCTGACTGCATCCCGCGAATATCCCCGTCCTGCTGCTCTGCCGCACTGAGCGCCGCCATCATCCGCGCCGCCAGATCGCCTTTTGCGCGTTCAAACCCATGGCGCATCGCCTCGATCACAGTATTGCGGGTCATCATATTGGCCTGCACACTATAATTTATGCCGACGTAATGCGCGGCCTCACGAATACATCCCGATCCCGTATAGGCGCTCACCTGACCATTGATATCGATGACAGCCAATTGGCGGCGATCACGACCATCATCGGAGGCAATTAATGCATCAACAACACGCGGCGCAGGCACGCCATTCCGCAGCATCTGGAGACCAAGTGTCCCAAAGCTCACATTGACCATCGACTGCGTGGCAATGACGCCAACCCCCGGTAATGTCCAGGGGACAAGGCGTCCTACCCCCACCTGATGTGTTTGGACAGCCACACCCAGATGTCCTGTCACAGGGTCACGGGCGACTATACTATAGGTGTTGCAGAAATCTTTTGGCATGAGTAAGCCCTATCCCCTTCGGTGAGTAAGATGATCGATTATACATAATTTATGAATGCGGTGACAATTATCTATGACATAAGCTGTCATAGGAGTTAATTTTAGCGTAATCCCTGAAAAGAAAACAGCAACACTTTAGATTGTACAAATGTGGAGGCGTGCACCATGATCATGACTCCCTCTGGAGGGTGTGATAAAACGCCTCCCATGCCTGGGCAAAACGAGCGGCATCATACACAATATCCTGTCCTGTTGTCAGTGAAAGCGCTTCTTCGGGTTTATAGGCTTCGAGGACAACTTGCAGGAAATTTACGATCTCATAGGCTTCGAGCGAGGCATTAGAGCGATATCCTACCCATGACAGCCCAAATAAGGCGACAATCATGGCTGTTTTGACAAGCAGCGGCCAGGGCATATAGAACACCATCGATGTGACAAAGAACGGCATGAGCAGCGAACTCAGAATATAGGTTAGTTTGATACGGGCGGTGAGATGGATGCTCGTGCGTTCCCCCTGCACCGTCATCACCCCTTCGACCATGCTGCTCGGAGACGTGCGCCCACGATAGCGCCAGAGGATTTTGCTGGTTGTGAAGAGCACAAACCCCTTTTCGGTTGTGTAAATTTGATAGCGGCGTCCGGCGGCGAACAGCGCTCGGAATTCCAACTGCTTGACATCGGGCTTACTGGTCTTGGCAATCACGCGCACACACGCCATCGGCGCAAGAGCAACCATCATGTCGACACCAGGATGGACATAAAAGAGACGATGAAGCCACCAGCGCCACAGCGAGCCTCTTGAGGTTTGTGATGAGGCGAGAGGTGGAGGAACGTCATCAGGCGCTGATGTAAATGCTGGCATAAGTCAAGTAATCCCTATCCTCATCTTTAATATCATTATAAGGAAAAAAGCCAAAAAAGAATAGATTATTTCGCTATATTCCTTAATTCATGTGCAGATATTGTAACATATGACAATCCCTTGACCTCACGCTATTATCCTTCAAAAAGAAATTCTCATGGAGTCTTTATGTCCGACTATATTCTGACTTTAGATGCTGGCACAACTTCTGTTCGTGCAATGGTGTTTAATCGCGCCGGACAGGTGGTGCGTAGCGCACAACGCGAGTTTCCGCAAATTTATCCACAGCCGGGCTGGGTGGAACACGATCCCCTGACGATATGGCAGGCGCAGCTTGCGGTGGCACAGGAGGCAGCTCACGATCTGAATATTGCGGCCATCGGCATCACCAACCAGCGCGAAACCACTGTGCTATGGGATCGCACGACGGGCGAACCGATCATGAATGCCATTGTCTGGCAGGATCGGCGGACAGCAGCGTTTTGCGATGAATTAAAGCGTGAGGGCTTCGACAAGGTGATTATGGAGAAGTCCGGGTTAGTGACCGACGCTTATTTCTCCGGCACAAAAGTCAAGTGGATGCTCGACAACATCCCCGGCGCACGCGCCAGAGCCGAGGCTGGGCAGCTCGCTTTCGGCACGATTGACACCTACCTGATCTGGAAGCTGACCGGGGGGCGTCTGCATATCACTGACAGCAGCAATGCCAGCCGCACTATGCTGTATGACATTCATAAAAAGTGGTGGTCGAATACGATTCTCACTCGATTTGGCATCCCGCCATCGATCCTCCCCCAGGTGGTCAGCAGCAGCATGATCTATGGGGATACGGAAACGTCATTCTTTGGACGGGCCATTCCCATCAGCGGCATCGCAGGCGATCAACAGGCGGCCACGTTTGGGCAGGCGTGTTTTGCGCCGGGTCTCGTCAAAAACACCTATGGCACAGGCTGCTTTATGCTCATGAACACGGGCGAACAGGCCATCCGCAGTCGCAACAATCTGCTCACGACGATTGGCTGGCGCATCGGCGAAGGCCATACCCAGTATTGTCTGGAAGGCAGCGTCTTTATGGCCGGCGCGGTCATCCAGTGGCTGCGCGATGGCCTGCATATGATCCAGAGTGCGGGCGAAACCGAGGCGATTGCCCGCAGCGTCGCCAGCACCGAGGGGGTGTATCTCGTGCCTGCATTTGTGGGCCTGGGTGCGCCCTACTGGGATTCGTATGCACGCGGCACGATGGTCGGCCTCACGCGAGGATCAGGACGGGCGCATATTGTGCGGGCGGCCCTGGAGAGCATCGCCTATCAAACCCGTGACGTGCTGGATGCGATGCAGGCCGATGCAGGGCTGACGCTGCCTGCACTGCGCGTGGATGGCGGCGCTGTCGTCAATGACTTCCTCATGCAGTTTCAGGCGGATATCCTGGGTGTGCCAGTGCAGCGCCCGGCTGTGACCGAGACAACCGCCCTGGGCGCGGCCTATCTTGCGGGCTTGGCGGTAGGATATTGGTCGTCGCAGGAAGAAATCGCCCAGCAGTGGCGCGTGGAGAAGACGTTTGATCCCCACATGTCCGACGATGAACGCCAGTCGCTCTATGGCGGCTGGCAGCGGGCGGTTGAGCGGTCACGCGGATGGGCCAGCCCAGCGTCATAGCCTGATATTCAGGCGATCCTCTCAATTTTCACCCAGGTGGTGGGATCGTAGGGGCGCAGCGTGCTGCGCCCAATCATGCCAGATGCCCATATCAAGGGCGCAGCACGCTGCGCCCCTACAAAAACGTTGTGACCTGTTGAGAACCTACAGTATGACGTGAAAATCGATACTACGTTATCGTGTATATCTACCCCATTGAGAGATGAGGCTATTCATGAGTGAAACTTTGCTGCGTTTTGTGCATCTGAGCGATACGCATTTGAGCCGTGATCCCGCCTATAACAGCCCTTATGCCAGCTACATCCCGCAGGTGGGCATGACGGCTTTGATCGGCGCTGTCGCGGCCCTGCCCTTCCGTCCCGATTTCATCCTGCACACGGGCGATATTATCTACAATCCCGATGTGAGCGCCTATGACCATGCCCGCGATGAGCTTGCCAAATTTGGCCTGCCGCTGTACTACGTGCGTGGCAATCATGACAGCAGCGAAGGTATACAGCGCGTCCTGATGGGCCGTGAGCAGGTGTCTGACAGGCTGAATTACACCTTCGAGGTCAATGGGGTGCAGTTCATTGTGCTGGACAGCAATGACACAAGCCGCGTCACCGTCCCCGCAGGCTATATCAGTGAGGATCAGCTTGATTGGCTGGAGGGGCTTTGCAGCGCCGATGATCCCCGTCCGCTGGTGGTGGCAACGCATCACAATGTGCTGCCGACGGGTTCGCCCTGGTTGGATGGTTATATGCGGACAGCGAATGGCGAGGACTTACATCGCGTGCTGGTGAAGGCGCAGGATCGTCTGCGCGGCGTGTTTCATGGGCATATTCATCAGCCGATTGATCAATATCGGGAGGGCGTGCTGTACAGTGCCGCCGCGTCATCCTGGTCTCAGTTTGAGGCGTATCCGATGGCCGAGCATACCCAGACCACGCAGGATCAGGTGGCTCAACCGGGATTCAGCGTCGTCTCGCTCACCGCAGACAGCACCTATATTCGGCGGCATACGTTTATGGTGTGACATACTCCCATGCCTAAAGGCAGGGGCTTCTGCCGTGAACGCCGGATGCCCTGCTTGACGCAAGGTCTTTCTCCGACTGAGACAGTATGAGCCAATGCCCTGGCTCAAAATCATT
>DAOTUR010000863.1:0-2043 GCA_034436915.1 Anaerolineae bacterium | reverse complement strand
AATGATTTTGAGCCAGGGCATTGGCTCATACTGTCTCAGTCGGAGAAAGACCTTGCGTCAAGCAGGGCATCCGGCGTTCACGGCAGAAGCCCCTGCCTTTAGGCATGGGAGTATGTCACTGAAGTGGGGAGGGTTGGGAGGGGTTATGCCTCTAGTGCCCCTTGACGCGCCAATTCATCCGCAATCTCGTTCCACTGCACCCCGCTATGGCTGCGGACTTTGTGCCACTTGACCTTCACCGGACACGCCTTCATATAGGCCGCATAGCGCTGTGTCAGCGGCAGATTGGCCTTCCACAGGCCGCGCGCCCATTTTTCGATGCCCTCATAATCGTAGAGCACCTCAACGGGCGAAATGCTGTTCGCCGCGCACCATGTCAGGGCGCTCATCGTCGCCATGAGTTCGCCGCCCACCTGCCGCGATTGTATATCCTCCAGCACGCGCCCACTGAAACGCTGCATTTCCTCGCCCTCGTTCAGCAGCACCGCCCCATAGCCGACTCGTCCATCAATGTATGAGCCATCGACATATAATTGATAGCCTTTTGCCACAATCGGCGCGGGAGCCTGGGCTGCTACGGCCTGCCCGGACAGCGCCGCCCACAGCGTATCGATCTGCGCGACGAGTGCCTCCTGTGTGATCTGATGGGTTTTGCAGGTGTATTCCTTGCGCTTAGGGCTGTAATACAAATTGATGAAGCCGCCCGATTTTCCTCCGTGCTTGACACTCAATTTGACGGTGTAATCGCGGAACGAATCCTCTTTCACCGCCGCCTCAAGCCCGGCGGCCACCAGCGCCGCCGCCAACTGCTGGCCCTTGCCGCGCAGTTCGTTCTCAAACAATTTTTGCCCCATCACGCTCTCCTCAACATGTATCGTTATGCTGTCAGGATAGCACACACTTTCTATTCTGCCGAGAGACATTTGCGCGATATAAATTTGCATCTGACTCTTTTATCCGCTATAATTAAATTATCAATACGATTTAGATAAGGTATTACAAACATGACCAAGAGTATCGAACGCGAACAGGCCCGGACGCTCCGTCAAGAACAGGGATTATCTATCATCGAAATTGCCGAGAAAGTGGGTGTCGCAAAATCATCTGTTAGCATGTGGGTACGCGATATTGTCCTCTCGCCCGAACATGAGGAGGCGCTGCGCTGGAATAATAAGCGCATAGATGCCCAGAGAGCAGGCTCTCAAGCCAACGTCACCAAGCATCGTGCGCTGCGTGAGCAGTATCAGGAGGAAGGCCGTATCAAAGCCCGCGAAGGCAATTTGCTGCACTCACAGGGCTGTATGTTGTATTGGGCAGAAGGGTAGTAAAGGGAGACACGATCTTAAATTTACCAACTCTGATCCTGAAATGCTGAGTTTCTTTATAAAATTTCTACGTAATGCTCTTGAAGTCCAAGAAGACATAATCACGTTTCGTGTTCAGTGTTATCTAGGAAATGGTTTGTCCTTAGAAGATATTGAGACATACTGGCTCAGCCTTCTTGCGATGACTCAAAGTCAGCGAAGAAAATTTACAGTTAATAATCGGCCTGTGAGCAGTCAACAAAAAGGACGCAAATTGCTTTATGGAGTTACTGAGTTATCAGTCAACAGTACCCGCCACATCCAACATATTTATGGGGCAATTCAGGAATATAGTGGCATCAACAAACCCGAATGGCTGGACCTAGTACACGTTGGCGGAAGTTCACAAGCATTTCGTTCAGTTTCTTTTAGCTAAAGTTCGCTATTTGAATTGCTTATCTACTTCCGCAAAGCTGTACTAGACTAATGCTTGACGCCACAACCTAATAGCCTCTATAATGTGAAGCAGTCAGGGCGGTTAGCTCAATTGGCAGAGCGTTGCTTTTACACAGCAAATGTTGCGGATTCAAGTTCTGCACCGCCCAAATCGTCATATAAAGTCTCAAAAACAGGAGGCGTGACAGCCCCCTGTTTTTGATTCTGGGGTCAATACCGGAGCATGGGACAAGGCGGGCCTCGTCCCTACGCATTACAGCGTCACCGTCCCGCACAGATGCAC
>DAOTUR010000862.1:0-2377 GCA_034436915.1 Anaerolineae bacterium | reverse complement strand
AATGATTTTGAGCCAGGGCATTGGCTCATACTGTCTCAGTCGGAGAAAGACCTTGCGTCAAGCATGGCATCCGGCGTTCACGGCAGAAGCCCCTGCCTTTAGGCAGGGGAGTATGTCACATAGAGATCAGCGAGGCCGCAGCGAGAGAATTGTGCCCCCGCCGACGCTCAGATAAATCCATCCCTCCGGGCTGATCGCCATGCCATAGAGATGATGCGGCCACACACCCACGCCGCGTCGATTCAAGAATGACATATCCCAAAACTCAGGCGCTCCGTCCTCCTTGTAGAGCATATCGCTGCCCGACGTGATGGAATTGTCATACGGCAGCAGCGTCTCAATCGGGAACGGCGGCGTAGGCGGCGGGAAATCGAAGGCAATGACGCCGTAGCCGCGCACATCAGAGCGATTGGTTGATCCCATCAGGGCCATGAGCAGCTTGCCCTGTAAATGCGGAAAGGCCGCGCCCGTGTAAACGCTCATGGCGCTTGGTTGGCTGTAGGCAGGCAGGCCGAGGATAGGGGCAACCGTCTTATCACAGGCGTCTTGTGGCAGTTGATAGGGCGAGCCGTTGAGACCGAGACAGGTCGGGTTGCCATAGTCGGCGTGGGCCGCCACGCGATTGAGTTCATCCAGCGGCGCAAGACTCGCGCCCCACACAGGCCGTGCGCTGTCCGTTGCCCACAGCGCGGCATCATGCCACAGCAGGGCCAGCGGCTGGCGAAAGCCCGTTGCAAACACCTCTTCCGCGCCATCATCCAGCCGCACGCGCAGAATCGCCCCCTGGCGCACATCGCTGGCGCATGATTGGCACGCCGCGCCCGTCCCGACATAAAGCCATGTGCCATCGGTGGCAAGGCCGCCATTCCATAAATCTGTACTCGTCGGTACGGTGTCAGTCAGCGTTTCGATCTGGCCGTCATCAGGTAGGCGATAGACCGCGCCGCCGCCCGCGATATACAGCGCCCCCTGAGAATAGAGCAGAGCATTCGGGCGATCCAATCCATCAGCCAACACGCGAGGCGAGTCGGGCTGTGTATCGCCGTCGGTATCGCGCAGCATGAGCACCTGACCCCGGAGCGGGCGGGCGGCAAACAGACGACCATCCGGCGCAAACGCCAATCCCGTAAAGCCCATCTCGCCCGCGCTCTTGTCCTGCCACACGCGCTCAACACAGTAGCGATCCGGACGGGTGCGAATATCAAATGTCCAGTGAGCACGCTGCGTACAGGGCGGCAGGGTCGTCTGTGCCTGGAGGGGCAGCACTCTGATTGCAAGTAGGCCTATCAACAGCGGCAGACAGAGAAGGCGTGCGGTCATACGAGATATCCCATAAAATGTTCGCCTGGGGACACCGGGTTTTAACCCGGTGGGGAAAGGCGTACCTCCTGTCTAATAGCTGTAGCCGTCCGAACGGTGAAGCACCTTGAGATACTTGGGATGCACATCAAAGCCCTTTAGCGCAAATGAGGGCCGCTTGCGGATCGCCACCCGCCCGACATGCGTGCCCGCGTGTTTGCCTTTTGGCACAATCGCTTGAACTAAATCGCCTGTTTTGAAGCCGTAGGCGGTGCTGCTGATTTTGGCCGCCGTGCGCGGGAAGCCGTATTGATCCGGTAGCGTCATCTGGCGGCTTTGGCGGCCCATTGCTTTAATCAACAGGGGTCGGTGGGTCGCAGAGAGTTTGACCGCGCCACCGCTTTCGCCCACACAGGCGGCATCAATCCAGTGGGCTTTAGGATAGCCCTGCGTGAAGCGATTGAACTTGGTGCGCCCGCCCGTTCCGCTTTCAACGGGCAGGCCCGTCAACTTGAGACGTTCAAACAAAGCCCAGCGGGTGGCATTCACTGCTGCTGCATCTCTTAAGGGCTGCTTGGCCTTCGCTTGGACTTCGGGATGCCCAAACTCAGTGGCAGTCTGCGTGCCTTTCTTTTTATTACAATCATGACAGGCCAGTGAGAGATTGCTCACGCGATGTGAGCCGCCGCGTGTCTTGGGAATGATATGCTCAACTTCCAGCGGCAGGTCTTTCACGCCGCAGTACGCACACTTGCGACCCCACTTCTCCAGCAGATATTCGCGCACTTCGTAGCCTTGTAATTCGCCCTGCTGATACTCAATGCCAGAGATTTCGGCGTTCTCCATCAACTCTTTCGCCCGTGCGGGGTGGCACGGCATCAGAGGCCTCTTATGCTTGTCGATGACTAAAACACGCTGCATCGAAAGTTACCTTTCATATTTCCGCCGGGGCGGATAAAGTTTTCCTCGACAAAGTTAGAGAGCGGTTTTGTGTGAACGACACTGACTTAGACCCTCAGCCTGTTTAATCGTTCACCGCAGAGTTCGGAACTGGAAGGTCATCCCGAAGTGCCTCTGT
>DAOTUR010000861.1:0-2457 GCA_034436915.1 Anaerolineae bacterium | reverse complement strand
CCACTGCTGATGAGCCTCTCGCCTGCCTTCTGTCGAACCGCGCGAACAACCCGTTCCACCAGTTCATCAGTAGGGAACATCGGTGGCGCATCGTGCCGTCCAAGGTAGACCACACCGCTCGGCGCAAACAAGATCGGCACACGCGTCTCATCTCTCAGCGCGTCTATGACTGCGTTGTGAATGAAGTTCAGCAGCAGGCCGCGATTCTCGGCCACATGGTGATAAACCAGTTTCCCTGCACGCCCTGATGAAACCTTCTTTGAATACGCCAGTTCTTTCACGGCCTGCGCCAGTGTCGGATGCGATACGGCCTCTCGCGGCGTCGGCGCAACATAAGCGATCAGATCGGCCAGATGGCTGACATCTCTTGACGCCATATAGATGGACTTATCCAGACTTGGCGAGAGCAAGTGTGGTGATGCGGCTCTGCCCGCTAAACGTTGCGTATTGGTCGCCACATAGATCAAATCATCCAGCAGCGTCTCAATCGGTGCAACAGGGTCAAGGAAAGCATCTAACCCCAGAATGCCGCACCACTCAGCAAAGATACGACGCAGCACCGGAATCTGGCGCTCACTTGGCCCTTCCATCTCTGCAAAGCCTGCATCAAGCAGGGTCTGTTTTGCCGCTTTAATCTTGGTGAAGTCATGCAGCATATAGCCAGCGATAAACACCCGTTCAGCCCTCTCATCCCAATGCCGCAGCGTGTGCGATCCCCACGCGCAAAGCTGACGAGCCACATGACGCGCAGGCAGCATCCCATTGATGAGGTGCGCACGTAACGTCTGATCGCGGCTGTACCGTTCGGAATTCTTCGCGCCCTCGGCCTCTTTCTGGCGAAAGAAGGCCCCGCCTTTCGCTGTGACGAGGCCAAAATGATCCGATAGCGGCCCGACCACATGCTGCGCAAAATCGCCCAGCACAGGATCATCATCAGGAACGGACTGGCGGAACAGCGTCTCAAAGAGAGGCATCTTCGCCAGCAGCACAGGTTCACGTTTTGTTTCAATCTGAGACAGTTGAGCCAGTTCCTCTAAATCAGGATCGCTCTCAATATATGGCTCGAAGTCATCGTTATCGTAAATAGATGTCATATTCTTTCCCCCTCATTTACCATATCATAAGGCTATTATCACGTTTCACACGATAAAGAACCGAATCCAGCAGCAACGCATCCCGTCCAAATGCGATACTGCCCGTCACCCCTGCCGCATCGCGGAAAGGCAGCAGATCGAAATAGCCCAAGCGCAGTTTGCGTCTGACCAGTTCAGGCGCTTTATCCCTCACACACAGTACAGCAAATGCGCGTGTCTCCAGAACATCATTGAGGGCATTGAGTTCTGAAACACCCATTGGAGACAAGCGAAAGCCGCGCTTCTCAATGACTGCCTCCCACTCGTTTTCTTCCAACGCCTGATCAAATGTGATTTCCAGGCGTCGTGGAGCACTCGTCCAGCCTCGCAGACGATAAGCGGCCAGCGGCTCGCTCCGTTCCAGGGCTTTGGCATATTGGCCAGCAGAGCGAAGCATCTCCCGCATAGGAACAGCCTCCAACTCAGCGTTATAGAGCAGCGGCAAAAGATTGTAAGACACGATTTCACTGCTCTCCGCCATGCCGCGCAGCAAAACGGTGAACGGACTGCCGCCGCGAAATGACGCCGATGCTTCCAGGGTGATGTGCTGCTCATTTTTCAAGAGAGCCGTGTGTTTGTTGAGACTTTTGCCAAACAACTGTCCAAACGTCTGTCTCAGAGGCTGAGTAATCGTGTTGTACTGAGATTTCACGTCAAACTTCATCATCTGATACAGGATATTTCCGGCCTGAACCCCGGCCCATCGATTCACATACGGCTCAAACTGCTGAAACGGTGTCAGTAGATCATTGACAGCGTTGTTATAGCTGTGACGGCTGGCCGTTCCATCGGGGAACTGCTGTGCAATCCCCTCTTCCACCCAGGCAGGAACAATGGCGTGGGCCTCAAATGTCTTAAATTCATGCCCTTTCGCGCCTGTCGTATGGCGACCCAGGCGGCCCAAACGCTGTGTGTGGGTCGCGGCGTCAGGACTTTCAAAGATGATCTGATTGATCCGAAAATCGACCCCGACATCGACAGTTGACGTTGCCACAATGAGATCAAACGTGCCATCGTCCCGCCCTCGCTCAGACTGAGGCGTCAAGCCTGTATTGAGGCCGATACGCAGGCCCGTTCCATATCCGACGAGAAAGTGATACACACGGTGGGCTGTTGCCACACTGTTGGCGATGATGACTCCCATCGCTGCGGGTTGGTGCTGCCCGAAGAAAGCCAGAATCACGTCTTCGATATGCTCCTGCACCCATAATTCCAGCGTTCCCGTGTACAGGCTCAGATCGACGGGCTGTAAGATGCGGCGATACCCTGGCGGCGCGTGATCCAGCCCATGCTCGTAATCGTGACCACCGATCACCTCGGTTTT
>DAOTUR010000860.1:0-2492 GCA_034436915.1 Anaerolineae bacterium | reverse complement strand
AGCGCATTGTCTGATCGAATTGTGTCAAAGTGTAGCCATCACGAGATCGTTTGGCAAGTTTTACGCCTTATATCCCCCTGCCTGAAGGCAGGGGCTTTACGGCGCTTTTCTGGTAAAGAAGGTGTGCAAGTTCCATACGTCTTCTAACCCCAATCTTACGCATCTCAGTATAATGAAAAGTAGAGTTCGTCCATTATGAAAGATAAACACGCGCATGGCACAGGATTACTATAACATTCTGGGCGTGAAACGCGATGCTTCGCAAGATGACATCAAGAAGGCGTTCCGCCAACAAGCAAAAAAATATCACCCGGATGCCAACCCCAATAACCCGGATGCGGAAAAACGTTTCAAAGATTTGAATGAAGCGTATGAAGTCTTGAGCGACAGCGAAAAACGCACACAGTACGACATGTATGGCGAGGGCTGGCGCAACGGCAATGCCTCGTATCAAAGCTATGGCAACGGCGCAGGCGGCGCACGCAATATTAACCCTGATGATTTTCAGGATATGTTCAGCAGCTTCTTCAGCGGCGGGGCGACGCGGGGCGATGCCGGGCGTGGGCGTCAATATTCTACGCGCTCACAGGTGCGCGGTCAGGATATCGAACAGCCTGTGCGCGTGTCGCTGCGTGAGGCGTATGATGGCACAAGCCGCCTCGTCACGCGGGAAGGCCCGCAGAGAAAAGTGACGATTCCGTCAGGTGTCACCAATGGCACAAAGGTGCGGATCACGGGCGAAGGCACGCCGGGCTTTGCCGGGGGCGCGGCGGGCGATCTGCTGCTCGTGATTGAGGTCGGGCCGGATGCGGTCTTCACCCGCGAGGCCGACGATCTGGCGACGGATTTGAAGATCGATATGTTTACTGCCATGCTCGGCGGCAGTATTGAAGTGCCGACCATGACGCGCACGGTCAGCCTCAAAATCCCCGCCGGCACACAGTCAGGCAAAAAACTGCGCCTGACCGGAAAGGGGATGCCCGTAATGGGCAAACCTGCGGTCTATGGCGATTTGCTGGTGCGGATTCTGGTGACTGTACCGGAAGGTCTGACGCCCGACCAGCAGCGCAAGGTGGAAGAACTGCGCGAGGCGCTCAAGCAAGAGTAGCGCGATGGCAAGATGCAGGGACAACTCGGCAAAGGGCGGACTTTAATCCGTCCTTTGCGATTCTTAAGGTATCATGGGGCACAGATTATCAGCACAAGGGGATCATTTTGATGCGATTCTGGTGGGTCTTCGGTCTCTGTTTCCTGCTTGTGGCCGCCTGTCAGCCGACACCCCCGCCTGCGGCAGTTCCCAGTACCCCCGTTGATGCGCTGCCGGTGCATCTCGGTGAACAGAATATCCAACCCGCGATCCCGACAGCGCTGCCCGATGAAATCATCGCGGCTGTCGATGCCGATTACACGCTGCTGTCCAATCTGTATGATCGCACCATCCCCTCTGTCGTGAATATTGAAGCCGATATTGGCGATTTGAAGGCGGCTGAGATCAGTCGCGGCTCCGGCTTCGTCTATGATCGGCAGGGCCATCTGCTCACCAGCGCGCATGTCATCAAAGGCGCAAAACGTATTCTTGTGACCTTCAATGATGGCACGGTAACAGAAGCCGATCTCGTCGGTATGGATACTTACAGCGATCTGGCCGTGATCCATGTGTTTGCCTCGGAGGATCGCTTGCGGCCGCTGGTGATTGCCGATTCGGGGCGCGTGCGCGTGGGGCAGCGGGCGATTGCGATTGGCAATCCATTTGGCCTCAGCGGGTCGATGTCGGTTGGGATTGTGAGCGGCATGGGACGGATGCTGCGCTCTGCCGCCTTGATCGACAGTGAGGCGCTGCCCGGCTTCCAGAATCCCGATATTATCCAGACCGATACGCCGATCAATCCCGGCAATTCCGGCGGGCCGCTGCTCAATTCACACGGCGAGGTCATCGGCGTCACAACCGCGATTCGCACTGAGAGCGGCATATTTCAGGGTGTGGGCTTTGCTGTGCCATCGCGCACCGTGCAGCGGATTGTGCCGCAACTCATCAAAGACGGGCGCGTGCAGTATCCCTGGCTCGGTCTGATCGTCATGCCCGACGATAACGGCTACGGCGTGTCGGGGCTGGCTGAGACATTGAAGCTGCCTGTACAGGCGGGCGTGCTGGTGCGCGGCGTGACGCTTGGCTCCCCGGCGGATCAGGCCGGGCTGCATGGCGGGCATGATATCCTGGAGGTGCGCGGGCAGGCGGTGTGCGTGGGCGGCGATATTATCGTGGCGGTCAACGAGAGCACCATCCGCAGCATGGATGATTTGATGTCGTATCTCATCGCCTATACACAGCCAGGGGATAAGGTGTCGCTGCGAATCGTGCGCGGCGGCCAGACATTTGATGTGCCTGTCACGCTGCAAGCCCGCCCGACCTCCGGCGATGGCGGCGTGCGTGACTGCGGGGGGTGACATCCTCCCATGCCTAAAGGCAGGGGCTTCTGCCGTGAACGCCGGAT
>DAOTUR010000859.1:0-9233 GCA_034436915.1 Anaerolineae bacterium | reverse complement strand
TCTCCACCGCTCAATTTATCCGGGAAAGCATCGGCGCGATTTTCCAATCCCACGCGATCCAGCAGCACCCGCGCCGCTTTTTCGGCCTCAGCGCGATTCGTGCCGCCCAATTCGCGGGGCAGGGTGATGTTTTCCAGCACCGTGAGCGTGGGGATCAGATTGAAAAACTGAAACACAATGCCGATATGATCGCGCCGAAACAGCGTTTGCTGGCGCTCATTGAGCGCGGTGATTGTGGTATCACCGATAGCAATAGAGCCGCTGTCGACATTATCAATGGCACTGATGAGATTGAGCAGGGTGCTCTTGCCGCTGCCACTCTTACCGAGCAGGACGAAAAATTCGCCCTCCATGATATCAAGCGACACCTCATCGAGGATGCGGCGGGTTTTGCCTCCCTCTTCATACGTTTTGCTCACGCTGCGAATACGAATGAGGGGCTGCCCCATAATCATCTCTCGTTGTGTTCAGATTTTCACAAATTATATCACGCAAGCATGAGAAATGTATAAACAGAGCCTTATGCTCTCGAAAATCATCGAGTTTCTATCGAGACTCCATCGTGCCAGAATCAGTTTATACTCTGGATATCGTTTATATAAGGGAGGGAAACGATGGATAACCAACCAGCACCAGAGCAGCCGCAGCCCGTTGTGCAGAAGCTGTCAACGGAGCAGCCGCAAAAAGTCGTGCAGCAGATCTACGGATACACGGCAGATATGATGCGTAAGGGCTATTCACGGGTTCAGATCGTGAAAGAACTGGAGAGCAGAGGCTTAACCCGTAATGACACGCATACAGTTTTTGAGCGCCTTTCGATGGTACGAAATGAGGCGCAGACGAAAGCCAATCGCAGTGCGGCGGCTCAAACCATGATGATGGGCGCGGTCATTTGCATCATCGGCCTCGTGGTGACAATTGCGACATACAGCGCGGCCTCTAAAGGCGGCGGAACCTATATTGTGGCCTTCGGCGCGATTCTGGGCGGGGGTTATCGCTTTTTCAAGGGAATGTCTGAAATGTAGTTATGATGTGGTTGAGGTATGTTTTGTGCTTGAGCAGTCAGACAGATATCAATTCTCATAAGCATATTTGAAACAGGATGCAATAATGCCTCAGCCGCTCACAAATTATCAGCAGAAACAAATCGTGCGAAAGCATTCGGCCTATGCGATGGAGTCAAAGGAGGGCGGATACCCGGATCATCGCATCACGCAGGAATTGTTGAACAAAGGGCTAGACCGCGAGATGGCCCGCGATGTCGTCAGCGGTCTGGCCTCGGCTCCTTCGGCCCAGCGCGATGCGGCCCGCCAAGCTATGTGGACAGGTGGGCTGATCTGCTTGTGCGGCATTCTGGTGACGCTGGGGACGTATGGCATCGCTGCGGCCAATGGAGGTGGTGTTTACCTCATCGCCTTCGGCGCGATTCTGGGCGGAGGCTATCGCTTTTTGAGAGGACTTTCTAAGCTGCCCTAAGCGTTTGATGATCTGGTTGGGGTGGATTTTGTGCTTGAAACAATCACCTATGACAGCGGTAAGATGAAAATAACGGGTGTTTGTGTAGCGTGCTGGTAGGTATATACGATAACTTGGTCATGATTTTTGCATCCTGCGATAGGATCACAACGGTTCACAGCGTTTTTGTAGGGGCGACTCATGAGTCGCCCCTAGGATAATCCCACCTCAAATGAAAATACGGCAGGCCAAACCACGCTGTTCTGTACACCTACCAGCACGCTGCGCCCTGCAATTTAAGGCTGTCTTTGTACTATTTCTTTAGTGTACGATCCAAAGCGAGATTTCAAGCGCAGCACAGGACGCTCTATCAATTGATAGGATAAGAGGCTCGCGGCAAAGGCAATCGCTGTGCCCGCCGCTGCGACACCAGGTGTAATTGTCGATACACGGAAGAAGTAAACGAGAATATTGAAGAAGACCCAATGCAAAAGATAGAATCCGTATGAGATTTTCCCGATGAGAACCAGCGGCTTGAACTCCAAAATGCTTTTGATAGGACTGGACTCTATCGTCACCACATAAAGAATCAGGAAGCATGTCGATGATGATACGAGCGATAGCATGATCTCATAGGTGAGGGCATGAGCTTCGTTCGCCGTGATCGCGCAATATAAAATTGTGCAGCAGGCCCCTAAAGCCAGGAATGAGGCAAAATATCGGACACGCCGCATCACCTGTTTGAGCGGCCTATAGGCAGTAGAAGCAAGGACAAGCGCCAGCACACATCCCATCAGTAAGCCATCCAACCGCGTATCCAGCCCAAAATTGACTCTCGCCATTGTCGCACCCTGTGACGTTAAAACGACGCGCCAGAGCCACGAGAAGAGGCTCAATCCTGCAATGATGAGGATGACGCGCTTCTGTGAGAACAGACGCAGCAGGGTTGTCAGCAGCAGCGGGAAAATGATGTAAAACTGCTCCTCAATCGCCAGCGACCACGTATGCTGTAAGTAGACGAGATCAAAGAGATTCAGCGCCCGCACCCAGTTTGAGAGGTAAAAAAGCGTGACGAGAGACCCCTTTAACGCGGCTGTCTGTATCTCTGACGTTTGAAAGAGAAGCGTAAACGTATTTAAGACGATGAGCATCAAGATCAGTGCGGGAAACAGACGCAGGAATCGGCGGATATAGAAATTTCTAAAATCGATGCGGCCAGACGTATCAAACTCTTTGAGCAAAATCGTTGTAATCAGAAAGCCGCTCAACACGAAAAACACCTCAACCCCAATGAAGCCCCCCTGCAAAAACGCGATCTGCGTATGCATCCCCAGCACAAGCAGGATCGCAATGCCCCGTATCCCGTCGAGAGCAGGCGTATAAGGCAGACGGAACTTTTCATCTGACATCGAGAACTCCTATTCCGGCAAGGCTTGACGAACGCCAGGAGAGCGCATAAGGTTGTGACGGCTGACCGATCACACAAGGATGCCTGTCCATGTTCACTCGCAAGTCCACCGACCCGACCTATCTGCGTGAGACGCAGTATGCGAACTCCAGCAATCTCGGCGCACGTATTCGCATCCATCAACTCTACAGCACCAACAATTATGATATCCAGCGCTGGTCATTTGATATGCTGCTGGCGTCAGTGGGCAACACAGCCAGCATCCTCGAAGTGGGCGCGGGGCGCGGCGACCTGTGGGCCAAGAATGCAGATCGTCTGCCTGCGGCATGGCAGGTGACGCTGACGGATTTCTCTCAAGGGATGCTGGACGATGCCCAAAAGCATCTTGGCGCGGCAGCCGATCATTTCACCTGGCAGACAGCCAATGCCCAGGAACTGCCGTTTGAAGATCAGTCGCTTGATGCTGTACTCGCCCATTTCATGCTCTATCATGTGCCGAATCGTGAGCAAGCCCTCAAGGAATTTCGCCGCGTCTTGAAGCCCAATGGCATCCTGATGGCCTTCACATTGGGCGAGGGGCATATGCACCAACTCAATGACGCGATGCATATGGCTTTCCCTGAAGAATATGCCAACAACACTGAACCTGTCCACAATACTTTCAGCCTGGAAAATGGCGCGGCCCAAATTGCCACCGCCTTTGACAATATTGTGATGATCCCTTACCAGAGCGATCTGCGAATTGAAGACGCGGAACCGGCTGTGGATTATGCGCGTTCCGCCATTCGTGGCCTTCACAGCGATGAAGGTCTGGCAAAACTACGCGAGTTTGCGGCGAAGGAAATTGCTGAGAAGGGGCATTTCTTCGTCAAGAAGGAAACGGGCCTGTTTGTTGCGCGGGGTTCTGCCCACGCATGAAGCTTGCTCTCGTCCATGATTGGCTGAATCAGGTCGGCGGCGCAGAAGATGTGCTGGCTGATCTGGTGACGCTGTATCCCAACAGTCCGATTTATACCAGCATCTACGCGCCGGATATCATGCCGTCCGCCTATCGCCGTTGGGATATTCGCTGTTTGTGGCTGGATCGGATGCCGGGGATACACAGGCATCATCAGCGGTATCTGCCGCTGTACCCGCTGGCGTGGGGCAGCCTTGACCTCTCAGATTATGATGTGATTTTGAGCAATAAAAGCGGCTTTTGTCATGGCGTGCAGTACGATAAAAAGACGCTGCATGTGTGCTACTGCCTCGCGCCGACGCGCTATGTCTGGCAGTTGGATGCCTATATCGCCCGTGAGAATCTGGGCGGTGTGGTACAGTCGGCGCTGCGTCCGCTGGTGGAGAGGATGAAACGCTGGGATTACGCGGCGGCCCAGCGCGTCGATGATTTCATCGCTATCAGCAGCGAGATTCAAGAGCGCATTCGCACCTATTATGACCGCGACTCAATTGTGATTTATCCGCCTGTGGAAACATCTCGCTTTATTCCGGTTTCTCCTGCGGAGATCAGCGATTATTATTTGATTGTGTCGCGTTTGATTCCGTATAAGCGGATTGATCTGGCGGTGCAGGCGGCAACTCGCCTCAATCTGCCGTTGAAGATTGGTGGCAAAGGGCGCGATTTAGACCGCCTGAAAGCAATGGCTGGCCCCACCGTCGAATTTTTGGGCTATGTGCCTGATGATGACCTGCCCGGCTTGATGGCCCGCTGCAAAGCCTTTTTGTTTCCGGGGCTGGAGGATTTTGGCATTACGCCGGTTCAGGCGCAGGCGGCGGGCCGCCCGGTCATTGCCTATCGCGGCGGCGGGGCGCTGGATACCGTGATTCCTGGTCAAACGGGTGAATTTTTTGACGAGATGACGGTTGAGAGCCTGACGAGCGTGCTGCAATCATTCCAGGCGCAGCAGTATGATTCGGCAGCGATTCGCGCCCAGGCTCTGCGCTTTGATCGCGCCGTATTTGATCGTGAATTGACTGAGTTTGTCGCGGCCCGATGGGATGTCCATCAGCGCGAACACCACAACCCGACAGGAGAACGATGATGGAATTAATGGCGATTTTGCGGGTGCTGCGCCGCCGCTGGTGGTTGGTACTGCTGCCTGTGCTGGTGGCCGGGGTGTTCGCTGGGCGCAGCATCCTGAGTGGGCGCAATGGGGGTGGCTACAGCACCTCCTTTCACTATACGGCGATGCAGGTGATGAATCTGCCGCAGCGCGATGGCGATTATCAGGATGTGTGGCTGGCGTCGGAATTCGTCGTCAATGCCTTCACGGAATGGGTTCGCAGCAGCAGCTTTAAGGCGGAGATTCAGATTCTTCTCCCCGATGTCGATCTCGCACCATTGGGCGTCGCAGCGGATAAAGCCCGCAGTATCGGCGTGATCAGCCTGAGCCATCCCGATGCGGCAGCGCTGCAAAAGATTGCTGATGCCTCGGTGACGGTGCTCGAAACGCGCAGTTTCTTCTACTTTCCACAGTTGGGGACCGATTCGGCGCAGTTTGCGCTGCTCGATACCCCGCTGATTGCTGACGCCCCGCCCGCGCTGCCGAATCGCTTTGGGCCGCTGCTGCAAATTGGGGTGGCGCTGATTGGCGGGCTGGTGCTGGCCTTCCTTGTGGACTATCTTGATGTGCGAATCCGCACGCGCCATGAACTCGAATCGCAGGGATGGAGTGTATTGGGCCGCATTCCCTGAAAACCGCCAGCAACGCAAAGGAAAACCGAATGATTCGCGCAATTGTGTGTCTTCTGATGGGCTTGACCTGTCTTATAACCGTCACCGCGCAAGAGTCAACCCGTTATTTCTGGGAGACGGCGGGCCTGTATGTGGCTGTGCCGACGGGATGGGCCAGCCCTGTGCCGCTGGAGCAGAACGGCGCACCTGTGCTGCTGCTCAAGCCCGCGCTCACCGGGGCAGAGGCCGCAGGGGGGATGAGCGTTCAACTCAAACGTCTGCCCGCACAGGCCGAGCCTGTTGATCTCGCGGCGCTGCTCAAGAGCGAATTTGAGGTGCTCAATCTGCGTCTGCCTGTGACGCAAACGATGCAATGGCTCGATGCCGTCGGCTTGGAAGGCTTTGGCACCGATAAAGACAGCCTCATCTACGGGCGTGGGCGTCTGATCATGCAGCCTGACAACCAAATTCTGGTGCTGATGATATCCGGCCCCCTTAGCACAATGGATGAGATCAACGATACATTTTTAGCGATGATCTCTGGTACATCCACGTCTGAGATTGATCCTGGCCCGCGTCCGTATGGAATTTTATGGGAGCGCACCAGCACAGGGGCTGATGGCAATCAG
Organism: Anaerolineae bacterium; assembly: GCA_034436915.1. GTDB lineage: Bacteria > Chloroflexota > Anaerolineae > Aggregatilineales > Phototrophicaceae > JALHOR01. The sequence continues at coordinate 3,067 of DAOTUR010000859.1, read as the reverse complement.
GCGTTTATCGATCCGCGTGCGCTGGCGATGGATGGACAGACGGTGTATGTCGCTGATTTTTTGAATGGCATTCTGGCGTTTGAGGCCCACACAGGCGAATTTTTGTGGCAGCAGCGCGTCAGTGCGGAGGCGCATATCACGGCATTGGCCGCCGATGCCACTGGCACGCTCTATGCGGCAGATACGGGGACATGTGCCTGCGTGTATCGTGTGACGCGGGAGGCGGCGCAGATCATCGCGCAGGGCTTTGGTCCACAGGGGCCAGGTTATCTTGTGGCAGATGGTGAAGGGCATGTGTTTATCACAGACATCGGTTCTGAAGGACATCCTTTTGTCCATGTTTTTCAGGATGGAATAGAGCAAGATCCTCTCTTGTTTGAAATCCCTCTGCTCATGACGCCTTGGCTTATTGGATCTCCCAACCAAACACTGCTCGTTGTGACGGATTCGGGCGAGTTAATGGAACCAAGCGGTGCTGGATTTACGACCATTGGCTCTTTAACATTTGCAGGGGGCGGCCGATTTGTAATTCTGGGAACTCTGGGCATGCAAGATTTTGTACTCTTAGATGAGACTGGTACATTTTTTCGCGTAGATGTATCAGGACTATCTTATCCTCTTGGGCTTTCTCTATCACCAGATATTTCGCTTGCAGGGGTATCTTTTCTCCCTGATGGCACGCTCTATACACTCGAAAAGACGGCTACAGAGTCTCGCCTTGTGGCCCGCAGTCGGACAGCTATCCCTTATGGCACAGGCACAGAGCGCTTGATTCCCAATCGCATCGTGACATGGCGTGCGCCGCAGGATACACAGCATGTCTGGCTCATCCAGGGCCATGCCAGTGATGTCATTGATTTGACCGTGTTTCCGATCATGCCTGATCCTTCATTGATTTTGGCGATCCAACTTATTGATGAAGAGGGTAAAGTCCTGGGAGAACAATCCATCACGCCGCTGCCTCAGCCGCCGCTCCCTATCACACTGGAACGCGACGGGCTGTATTTCATCGTCACGACCCAGGTGAATGCAGCGGCCCAGAGCTATCAACTGGGCTACAGTGTGCCGCGCCCTCTGCTAACAGGGGATCAGGCCATCACGGGCACGCTCTCGGAGGCGATTCCTGTGCAGCGCTGGATCATCGAGGCCAAAGCGGGGCAAACGCTCAGTGCTCGTGTTATCGCCACATCCGGCACGCTCGATCCGTCACTTCGGCTCGTCAATCCGCGTGGGAACGAGGTGCAGGCCAATGAAGATGCTGATCCTGCGCTTGGGCTGGATGCGGCTTTGAGCGATGTACGCCTCTCCAACAACGGGGCGTATATGCTTGAGGTACGCGCCACCACGGGAGCAGGCCAATATCAACTGACGTTGGGGATCAAAGATTGAATTGTAAAGGGCGAGTCATGACTCGCTCCTACTACTCCGCCACGCTGATTTTGAGGAATAAAGGATGTTATCGTAGGGACACGCCAGGCCGTGTCCAGCGCCAAAGTCCAGGGACACGGCAGGCCGTGTCCCACCACACGTTCGGACAAGGCGGGCCTTGTCCCTACGATAATCCCATCTCAAATTTATGACTTGCACCATTGGTTAAATATGTATGAATTGTAAATTCGACCCGTCGCCTCCTGCCGACGAAATCGCGCCCCTACACACCCTCGGCTGTCTCTGTCATAATAGCGGCGATTTCATCCCTGCCGATAAAGGGCTTTCTTGTGACGAATGTTTCCGCCGCTGACAACTTGCAAATTGATTATTCTCCGCAGACATGGCAGCTTCGCAATGGCGATCAAGCGCCGATGGTCTATGCGGATGCCAATGGCCTGCACTATAACGAGCGCTTTGCCAGCACCCGCCGCTTGCCCTCAACGGGTGTCCTGGCGGATGGTCAGGCGCTGCAAGTGATCGCGGGCTATCAGCGCGGCGATGAGTCGTGGCATCTGGGGGTGATCCTGGATGCGCCTCTGACAGAATCACGCGGCAGCCGCTGGTGCGAGCTGGCGCATTGGCCCGATCCCGATACGACGACCTTTGTCGATGTGGTTCAGAGTGCGGGGCGTGGGCTGGCGACAGTTTTAAATGTCCCATTCCGCCTTGTCGAGCCGCGATCCGGTGACGCAGCGGCTCCTGTGCGGCCTTCTGTCTCGGTCACGTCTGTCGCCCCTGTCGTATCTACCCCTGTCGTGCCATCGACACCACTGCCGAATTTACCGCTCAAGGCCGGGCTGTGGACATTGCAGCGGGCCGATGAGGTTGTGCCGAACACAGGCGCTGACAAGCAGGAGGATCGGTTGGTCTTTGTGCGGAGCAAGGTGTGGGCCAATCGCTATTATCGGCGCATGATCTGGCACAGCATCTGGGCAATCATCTATCTGTGGGTTTCGCTCATGACGATTCGCGGCGATACAGCGCTGCCAAATGCCGGGACGATTGTGCCTGATCCGCATATTCTGCCGTATATGGGCGTGGTGATTGCGTTTGGTTTTGTGCTTTCGGTCTTCTATCAAGCGTACCGTCTGCGCCGTGATCCCAATATGATTGTTGTCGATCCCGCCCAGCGCACGATCAGCGCGTGGCGCGGCAACCATCAGCGCTGGTCACGCTCGACCAGTGATGCTCAAGCGCTGTACGTCTCGGAGACGATGCGCCAGCGACCTGCCCAGCGCAACATTGATCATGGCGAATTGAATTTGTATTCGGACGTAGGCGGCTTCTCGCACATTCTCTTGCAAGGCGACCCCGAACCAGAGGCGGCACCGCTGACGAAAGAGCCACGCCGCGAATTTGTGGAGCCGCTCACGCATCATGAGACGTCGACCTCTCTCCAGGCGATGGGCCTGTATGTGGCACAGGCGCTCGGCCTGCCCGCCATGTATGATCGGCGCGTGAAGTAGGCGAGAGGCGGGATGACAGCGGGCGAGGCGTGCCTCGCCCCTGCAAATTCCTCTTTACCAGAAAAGCGCCGTAAAGCCCCTGCCTTCAGGCAGGGGGATATAAGGCGTAAAACTTGCCAAACGATCTCGTGATGGCTACACTTTGACACAATTCGATCAGACAATGCGCT
>DAOTUR010000858.1:0-3542 GCA_034436915.1 Anaerolineae bacterium | reverse complement strand
AAAGCAGGGTTTTCGCCAAATTTTGGCACTTCGTGACCTTTTATAAGCCAAGTTTTGGGGCCAAATTTGCTTCAAAAAGGCGGATTTGGCTGTGTTTTCAAAATTGGCGAAGGTATTGTCACAATGACGCTCAATGGAATTGGACGTTTAAATTAGGCGGTATCGCCGCACTGCTCGGTGTTATCCTTATTCCCATACAGATCATTATCTATGTCATCTCACCACCCCCTACCCTCATAAATGAGTGGTTCGTGCTCTTTCAAAGAAGCCCATTCTTAGGACTGCTGAATTTTGACGTACTCTACATCATCACCAATATTCTTCTCATTCCATTTTATCTCGCTCTCTATGCCGCGCTAAAATCCAACCGCGAAGCTATGGTCATCACCGCTTTAGTTCTCGGACTGGTGGGGTTAGCCATTTACTTTCCATCAAATACAGCATTCGAGATGCTTAAACTCAGCGAACAGTACCCTTCTGCAACAACCGAAGTGCAGCGCTCGATTTTATTGGCAGAAGGCCAGATGTTACTCGCCCAATTGAATGGCACTGCATACGTTGTGTATTATCTCCTCAGCGCGATTGCGGTGCTGCTTTTTAGTGCTGCCATGCTCCAAAGCAAGGTCTTTAGTCGAAATACAGCTTACGCGGGAATCAGTGCAGGCATTCTGATGCTTGTGCCGTCCAGCCTTGGGATGATTGGTCTCATCTTTGCTTTTGTATCGCTCTTGCCCTGGGCCATATTTTCAATTCTGGTCTCACGCACATTGTTTCAACTTGGACGAAATAGTATCTGAAAGTATAGCGTTTTATGCCACACAGTCAGTTTGCACGCGGATAAACCCGTACAGGCTGAACTACGGCAGCCCCTATCCCGTTCGCAAAAGCGTTCGTAGGGGCGCGATATATCGCGCCCTGCTGGTTTGTAGGGGATTTAGCATTGGGCAGGATATATCCTGCCCCTACAAACCCGCGATTCTCATGGATAGGTGAATCATTACCCCTCTCGTGGTCGAACGGCTCGGTGTGGATCGTCACGCGCTCAAGCTGATGCCACTGCGCTCGCAGCAGCACCTCGGCAGATTCGGCGAAGTGGTGGGCGGCAGCGCCGCTAATATGAGCAGGCGGCGCGGCATATATCACCAGTGCAAAACCGAGCATGGTGATTCAGGCAATGGCGGGCAGCGCCGCGTGTGCCGCCCGCAAAAATGGCCCGACAAGCTCTTTGAAGCGCTCAAACTGTTCCTCATGCACCGAATGACCGCCCGGCAGCATTTCGAGGCGTCCCTTTTGCGCGGCCTGCACAAATTTTTCGGCGTAGGACTGCGGATTGAGCGTGTCCTGATCGCCCAGCAGAAGTAAAACGGGCGCGGTGATGTTGGGGGCAAGAGACAGGCTCAAATCGCCGCCGCGATCCAGCATGGTGGTGGTGGCCCGCACCCAGGCCCGCGCAAAGGCATCGGCGTCAGTGATGCCGTGCAGCGTCTTCAAGTCCTCGCTGATCCATGTGCCGGGATAGGTGCGCTGCAAGACAGGCCGCAGTTCCGGCCCAAATGATCCTACCGCTCCCCACGCCACTACTGACGCCGCCCGCTCCGGCGCAAGGCCTGCCGCCACCATGACGGTTTCGCCGCCATCGGAGAAGCCCATCAAATGTGCTTTGTCGATGTGCAGCGCATCGAGGAAGGCCAGCGTATCTCTGGCATCGCGGTGATAAAAATCATACGGAAAATCACGCGGCTTGGGCGACGATTCACCGTAGCCGCGCAGGGTCAGCCCGATGACGCGGTAGCCCTCGTCGGCCAACCAGTCCAGCAGCGGGCCGAGGTGTATTTCCGCCGTCCCCAGCAGGCCGTGAATCGCCACAATCGGCGCACCGCTGGCCTGGGGATTACGTTCAGTATAATGGAGATGAGCACCTGTGGCAGTCTCAACAATCGGCATATTGATTTTCCAGGGTCTAAAAAGTAAGAGTCACAGCGTCAACAAATTGTGTATCATACCGCAATCACGATATGCCGACGACACCGATCTCAAGGAGCGATTCATGACAACCTCTCGTGTGCTGTCTATCCAAACGGGATGCATCCAGACACATATGCTGCCCAACGGCGAAGCCTGGACGACGGCCTATGTCAAAACGCCTGTCAACGGGCCTGTGGCGCTGAATGAACTGGGCCTGGACGGTGATGAGCAGCAGCATAAACGCTTTCATGGCGGCGAACATCGCGCCCTACTGCTGTATCCCGCCGAGCATTACACGCGCTGGCGGCAGGAGTTGGGGCGCGATCTGCCCTACGGCTCGTTTGGCGAAAATCTGGCGGTCACGGGCCTGGGCGATGAATCGCAGGTCTGCCTCGGTGATATCTATCAAATTGGCGACAGCGTGCGCGTGCAGGTGTCGCAACCGCGCCAACCCTGCGATCAGATTTATATGCATCTGCGTATTCGCGGCATCCGCCAGCGCGTGGCCGAGACGCAGCGCACAGGCTGGTACGTGCGCGTTGTCACAACGGGCGTGCTGGAGGCGGGGCAGGATATCACTCTGATCGAACGGCCTTATCCGCTGTGGACAATCACACACGCACAAGCGGTGAAAGACAATCGCAAATTTCGCCGCGAAGAAGCGCTTGATTTGGCCGCACTGCCCGTTCTGGAACCGGGCTGGCAGGCAGCACTGGCGAAGGCGTAAAATGTAGGGGCGACCCATGGGTCGCCCCTACACCATCATGATGTGGATCGAGGAGATGTATCATGCGATTATGCGTCCGCAATGAACCCGATTTTGATCTGTTGTTGTGTCACAGAGGTTAACTATGCTCACACCCTTTCGCGTTCTCTGGCGCAAAAAAGGCACGATTCTCATCGGCCTGGCGCTGATAGTTATTGTCGTGAATCTGATGCTGGTGAGCGTGCGGGTTTACAGCGCGGGAGCCGCCAGAGATCAGATCTATACGCTCGATGCTGTGCCAGCACGTCCGGTGGCAATCGTCTTTGGCGCATGGGTCAGGCCCAACGGCAGGCCGAGCGCGATGCTGGCAGACCGCGTGAGGATGGGCGTCAATCTCTACAACGCAGGCCGCGTCAAAGTGCTCCTGCTCACCGGCGATAACAGTATCGAGCCGTATAATGAACCCGAAGCCATGCGCCAATATGCCCTCACGTTAGGTGTCCCCGATACCGCGCTGGTGCTGGATTATGCCGGATTCCGCACCTATGATAGCTGCTATCGCGCAAAAGCCATCTTCCAGGTCGATCAGGCAATTCTCGTCACCCAGGCGTTTCACCTGGATCGGGCGCTGCTCACCTGCAATGGATTGGGAGTTAATGCGGTAGGCGTGGCGGCAGATACGGTACGGCCCACAGGTTATGCGCGTTCCAGCCTGATTGTGAGCACGGTGCGTGAACTGCCTTCCACCGCCTTCACCGAAAAAACGCGGGAAGCCCCTGCCTTTAGGCAGGGGGAGGGAAAGCGCTGTTCCTTGTTGAGCGCGTTGACAGCCTAACAGAGTGATTATATGATTTAAGCCTGAAACTGACCG
>DAOTUR010000857.1:0-8168 GCA_034436915.1 Anaerolineae bacterium | reverse complement strand
CAACACCCGCGAGATACCTCCTTAACCGACGACTATGCGATCGATGTCTTACCGCAGTTGTCGATGGCGAATGTCCGCGAATTACTCCGAGCGTCTCTGCCTTTGCGCCAACTTTCGCCTCTCCAAGCCGCTTCATTGGTGGTTCAGCATCTCGACCAGCGCATCCGGTCATAGCGGTCACGTCTCAGAAAGCGTTTAAAGACGTGAATGTGACATTGTCGTGACCTGCATCCGCACAGGCCGATCAAAATTCAGGATCAGCGGCGTGCCTTTGGGAATTTGCGGCTCATCCAGCAGCGTGATCTGTATGCGCTGCATCAGGAGCGTCAGAAGCAACTGCGCCTCCATCATGGCAAAGCCATTGCCGATGCAGATGCGTGACCCGGTGGCGAACGGCGTATATGCGCCTTTAGGCAGAGTCTTTTCGGCGTCATTCGCCCATCGTTCCGGTTGATAGGTCATCGGATCGGGGAAGATGGCCGGGTTGTGATGGTTGGCGTAGACCATGATGAAGAACATCGATTTTTTGGGATAGGTGTTGCCGTTAATCGTCACAGGTACGGAGATTTGACGCTGCAAAAACCAGACAGGCGGACGCATCCGCAATGTCTCTTGCAGTACCATTTTGCAGTAGGGCAGACGCGCCAAATCCTCAACTGTCGGCGCACGCCCATTGAGGAAGGCCAGCTCATCACGCAGCTTTTGCGCGATATTAGGGTCTCTGGCGATGAAACTCAGCGACCATGACAGCAGCCAGGCGGTTGTGTCGTGGCCTGCAATATACAGCGTTAGCAGTTCGCCGCGCAGTTGCTCGTCGTCCATCGTCTCGCCCGTGTCCGGGTCTTTGCTGAACATGAGCGCACTCAGCAGATCCGTCGGGCTGTTGGCCTCCCCAAGCTTGCGCCGTTCCGCGATGAACCGCTCCAGAATACGGCGAAATGCTTTTGCGCCGCGTGATTTCTGGCGCAGCGCCGGAGACGGGAACCAATCGGGCATGAAGGCGAGAAACACGGACGATGCCTGCGCCTCGAATCCCACCGCGATATCCTGGATCGCCTGCCGAATTTGACCGACCTCACCCATGACATCTGCCGAAAACAGCGTATCGACCACAATCCGCAGCGTGAGATCATGCATCTCGTTGCCCAGATCGAGGGTGCTGCCAGGCTACCACTGGGCGATATGCGTCTGGGCGATCTCAACCATGCGTTCGCCATAGGCTTTCACATGGGCATGATGAAAGATTGGCTGCATGAGTTTGCGCTGGCGTTTCCACATCGCGCCATTGCTGAACAGGATGCCATTGCCAAAGGTAGAACGGGCGATACGCGCCACCAGCTCAACTTTTTCGGCTTCATCACCATGCTTGACCAACAGTTCATGGATATCTTGCGGTTTGGTCAGATAGAAGATATGCATGAGGAACGGAATCCGCATCTCGCCAATGCCTGATTCACCAATTTCAGAGAGCAGAGCAACCGATCCGGCAGGTCCCTGCTCTCTGAACGTGCGCTGCAATTTTCTCAGGCTGATTGTGGTCATAGCGTCATCCATAAATTCTATTCCAATCAATTATATCTCAAAATACAAAACGCAGCGATATGCTGCCTCCTCGTGCGATCAATACCCCTGCCGCCGTATAGTCATCGTCTCGCGTTTGGTGTTGGGCTTGTCGAACGTACCGCCTGTTTGCAGCAGGCACACCTGCTGCCATTCGTAGCGCCGGCGTGAGGTCGTCCAGTAGGGCGCAATCTTCCAGGTGTAGGTTCCTTCCTGCACAGGCAGACGCTGCACCAGAATATCGGCGGTATTCGTCTCGCTGTCGAAGGCAGTGCGATTCCCGTCTGGCGCGATCACAATCACGCTGTAGACATTGGCTCCGGGCAGCAGGGGATACGTCACAGTGAGCGTGGTATCGCCCGACATGAAATCGCCCGTACGCGTGAATTCACCCGTCCACGTCTGGCAGACATCCACCGTCAAATCGAAGCCCTCCGGCACGCGGCCATTGCGATCACGCGGCAGAATGCGGCCCACCGGAGGAATGTCGTTAAACAGCATACTCGTGCGGACGAGGCGGGCATAAATCCAGGGCTTGCGCCCATCTTCCAGGAGGATTTGCAGCCATTGGCGGCCATCCCAGCGGATGTAAAAATCGCCGGCCCGCCCCAGGATTTGCACCGAGGCGTTCAGCGGGAGCTGTGCGATGCTGGAATAGGCGAAATCGGGACCGGATCGCACCTCTGCCTGATCGACAGCCACAAGGCCATAGATCGTGTCTTGTGCGCCAACCGTGATCACCGCCATACAAAACAAAATCAGCAGGACAAGAAAACGCATCATGATGCCTCCTCATATCTCTCCAAGTAGGGCGAAATCAACACCATCCTGATCTCTTTCATTGCATTTAGCGAATCATCTTTTCCGTATTTTTGATGGCGTCAAGCGCGGCATCGTAGATGATACGGGCATTGATCGCGCCCGCCTGCGCTGTGTATACCTCGTCGGTGCTCAGGACGCCGCAGCGTTGAAAGGCCGCAATCGATGCATTCATGTCGCTGGTGGCAGTGTTGATGCGCGGGGCAAAGCGGCCAATCTCAGGCAGTTCGCGCACATCCTGATCCGTAAAGGCGAATTCCAGGCTGAACGCGGGCGGCGTGCAGGGCCGAATCTCACCACGGATGACCTGAGTCCAGAAGGCTTCCAGATTGATCGCCAGATCGCGCCGATCTGTAATGTAATCACGTATCTTTTGCAGTTGCGCCAACTGAATCTCTGGCGGGATGACGAGAATATCAATCTGCTTGGGGTTACGCACTGAGGACACAGGCACGGAGGCCAGATTGGGGACGCGGCGTACCGTCAGCGCCGATATCCAGCCCTCATAGCCGATGTAATTCACGCGCAGCCATTGGCTGTAGGAATCGCGCTCCAGCACAGCAACGATGCTGTCGAGCGGGATGCTGGTGATGCGCGTGCCTTCCCCGAACGGTCTATCGCGCAGCACAGCATCCTCATTGATATAGGCCCCAAAGCCCGGATCAGCTTGCAGAGGCGTGGGGCCTTCAAGCCCGCTTTTGAGATCGGTCAGAGGCAGACGTTCGGCACGGAAGCCTTTAGGAAATTCCACCATCTGCTCAAAAATCCAGCCCAACGATGTGAGCCGCCCCGGACGCCGCACTTGCAGCCAATGCCCGTCGAGATTGCGCCCGATGGGTTCTAAGACCTGATCCTTGAACGCAGAGGCAGCCAGCGGCGCGGTCTCAGTGGGCAGCGTGCGAATTAAGGCGCTGTCCACAATCACGGTGACGCGATCCGCCGTGTCATCCTGCGCGGACACGACGAGTGTGATACACACCAGAAGTCCGATCACAGCCAAAAACTGACGCATTTTCATCCCTCTCCTCCCCTCTGTGCAGCAGTGAAACGGGTGTTTATGCTCATGGGACTTGCGGCCCATAGTACACCTGCCATTGATCGGCGTGCAGCAGGGGATTGAACAGGCGGATTGCATCCGTATTGAGCACCCAATCGCGCACCGCCACCACATCTTCATAGGCAAAGAGCGTCATTTCGGGCAGATCGGCGCTGAGTTTGAGTTCGGCTTTTGCGTAACGATCCTGAATTTGCGCTCTATCACAGGTGGCAGTGGCCGACGCGACATCAACGTCTGTGAGCAGCGCATCAACGGCGGGATTGGTGTAAGAACTGACATTTTCCGCACCGTCATTCTGTGTGATGAAGCGCTTTGCAAGCTCTGCATCGGCTGTCGTGCGGGGGACAAAGGCGATATCGAACTGCTGCGTGCGAAGATCATTAGTGTCACCCAGACGTAGTTCAATTCCGACTCGCGCCATCTGCTCGCGCAAGGCATTGACGATGGCATAGGCGGGGTCTGTCGCATCGCCCGCCTGATACGCTATCGTCAGTGAGAGCGGCGCATTCTCCTCAGCCGTCGCGCAGTCATGACAGCGGCGAACGGGATCAACGCCATCAGCCGAGCGCAGCCAGCCCGCCTCAGTCAGCAGGCGTTCGGCCTTGTCGGGATCAAAGCGCGGCACGTCGGGCGTGGTGAGATCGGTATTGGCGGCAAATGTCTCGTTGGTCGGGATGCCATACCCATTCAGGCCGACTTCAATCATCTGATTGACATCAACTGCTGCGGCGATAGCCTGTCGCACCTTGAGATCGCTCAGGATCGGGTGCGGAACCTGCTTGAGGAGATTGTCAAAGGGGTCTTTGTAAGGAGCGGGCTGATTGGGATCGGTCAGATTGAAGATGAGGACGGCTTTCTCCTCTGTAGGCTGGCGCACGAGTTTGACATGCGGGAAGGCCGCCAGATCCGCCCAACGATTGCGCGGCGCGTCACGCAGCACATCCAACTGGCCCGCTAGAAAATAATTCACAGACGCCTCGGTGGGCAAATTGCTATAGATATGCAGGCCAACACTCGTTTGGCCCGCGCCAAGCTGCACCTCCAGGAAATCGCCGGGGCTGACCTGCGCCATATCGCGGCCCATGAGCGTGATCGGCATGGTGATGTGCCAGGGGTTTTGCTGCACAGCCTGGGCATTCCAGGGATGCTGTGCCAACCATGCCGCCAATTGCTCCGAAGCGTCTTTGTCAGCCGTGAAGCCAAAGCCCGCGGCCTGCGTCGCAAATGCGGCATCCAGCGCATGAGCGGGGAGAATCGTCATTTGCACGTTATAGAGCACACACGAGAGCGTGCGCTGTTCAATCAGCAGCGTCGTGGCATCCAGCGGCAGAAAGGCCGCGCTGCTGCCAAAGCCGTTTGCGCTCCCGCCAAAGGTCAGGAAGGTATAAAAGGCATCATAGGCGGTAACAGGCGTGCCATCTTCCCAGCGCAGGTCATCGCGCAAGGTGAGGAGCATCGTCTTATTACCGTTTCCATAATCGACGCGAGACGCCAGCACCGTATCCTGGCCTGTGCTCAATCCGACATCGGAAAGCCCCACGGTTTCATCTGAAAAGAGACGCGGCAGCACAAGCCCCTGGATCTCCTGGCAGATAGGGCTGCTGCACAGGAGCGGACTCCAGGCCAGCGTATCATCGGGGTCATGCAGATACACAACGCCGCCCGGCTGCGAGGCTGATACACCGCCCACACACAGCAAAATCACGAGAACACTCAATAATCGTTGCATAGAATCTCCGAGAGCGCCTCGACCCCGCATATTCAGTGAGCGGGCGGCAGAGCGTTATTGGGCGGGAATGAGAAACGAGAGCCAGATGCTGTAATCGCCCGTTGTCTGTCTGGCCGCCAGCGCATCCAGGATAAGTTCCGGCGTGAGACCGGGCAGCGCTGTTTGATCGCCTGCGATCTCATGGAATTTGGCATACTGCGCCTCGGACATGGCGCTGTAGGTCGCGCCCAGTGCCGCATATGCCGGAGCAAAGTTCGGATCGAGCACCAGCGCCTGCTTGAGATCGACAAGGGCCTCGTCATAGCGGCCCTCAATCGCATTGACAACGGCGCGATTGACGAGCACCGAGGCATTCTGCGGGGCAAGGGCCGCTGCCAGATTGAACTGCGTCAGCGCCAGCCCAAAATTGCCCTGATTGGTATACAGCACACCATAATTGCTATAGGCCGAGACGAGGTTGCCATCCAATGCCAGCGCCATCTCATAATCCTGGGCCGCCGCTGCTTCATCGAGCAGGGCTGCCCGCGCATAGCCGCGCCGCACATAGGCGGTGGCATATGTGCCATCACGCAGCAGGGCGCAGCTATAGGCCTCAATCGCTTGCGGATACAGGCCGCTGCTGAAATACACATCGCCCAGACCCAGATAGTAGGCCGCCTGTGCATCGATAGGCGCAATCGCCTCGCAGTTTGGCTTGCCGATAGGCGTGGGGGTAGCATCCTGGGCGCGGACAGGCAGACAGAGCAATATTCCCACCACGAGCATGAGACCTGAGAGCCTCCGTTGTCGGGGCGAGATGTATTTCGCCCATACTCTTGTTGGCCGCATGTTATTCATCCTTGAACGTCGCAATGAGCAGCCATGTTCCATCATCCAGGCGCAGTTCAAAGGCAAAGCGTGATTCCAGCGCCCCGGCAGCATTGGCGATACGGCGATCCGCATCATTGGGCCGCAGCGTGAGATAGGCGTTGTAATCGGCCAGCGCTTTTTGCGAGTAAACAATACCGAGCAGGGCATAAGGCTGTGCATCGATGAGATCATATTTGGGGCGTTCGGCGTTGGACGGACGATCTGTGCGGGTGAGATCGGCCAGAACTTTGTCGATGCCCGACTGCGTGATGGCCTGCTCAAAATCAGCAATCGCCCCATCATAATCGGCGGTGATGGCCTTCAGGACGCCACGATTGCTGCGGGCCAGCGTGTAGGTGTCATCCTGTTTTAGCGCCGCTTCCAGATCGGCCAATGCCTCTTTGTATTTGCCCTGCGCCATGAAGACAACGGCGCGATTGTTGAGGATATCGGGGCGGTTGGCGTCCTGTTCGAGCGCTGCGTTGTAATCTTTGAGGGCAGCGTCAAAATCGCGCAGCTCTGTGAAGGCGATGGCGCGGGCGGTATAGGCGGCCACATGGTCTTTGTCGATCTGCTCGATGATGCAGCTATAGCTGTTCACGGCATCGCTGTACTGGAAGGCTTGCATATAGGCGCGGCCCTCGCCCATGTAATAGGAGATGCGGCTGGCGGCCTCGCTCTGCGCGAAGGCAGGACAGTCACGCGGGGCGGGCGTAGCATCTTGCAGGGCGGCAGGTGCAGTGGCGACACCCAGCAAAAACAGAGCCAGGGCCAAACGACGAGGATCAAGGGTGATGATGGGCATGTGCTAATGTCTCCTGTTAGGCATGTAAACGTATAGAAATTCATGTCGGAAATGAAAATCTCCGACGAAATACGAACGGCTTAAAAACCCTAATTTCCCAATAGCGGATTCCTCCCCTCCAGGGCGTTGATGAAGGAGATGGCGAGATTCAGATTGCGGCGGGCGGCGGCGGTGTCATCCAGCGCCGTGCGAATATCGCTCGGCGTGACGAACGTCTCGGTGCGGTTGCAGGCGTCGTTAAAGGCGGCGATGGCACTGTTGACATGGGCAATGGCCGCGTCCAATCCCTTGAGAGCTGGCCCAAACAGCGGCTCAGAGCGAATATCGCGCTCTGTCGATTGGCTGGTCTTCGCCAGATCAATCGGATCGCAGGCGATGCTTGCGCCGCTTTGCAGCGCCAACCAACTGCCTTCCACACGCTCAAGCTGCCGCCGCGTCGAATAAACATCATCGCGCACTTGCAGCACAAGTCGCCCATATGGGAACAGATACGATTTATCTTCGAGATCAGAAAAATCGCCGCTGAGAAGATACAGGTTCCATGAGCCTGTCCAGTACTGCTGGTTCTGATACAAAATCTGCACCCAGAACAGGCCGTTTTCGCGCCCCCCCAGGCGTCCGATGAGTTCGACCTCGGTGAGCGCTGGCAATGTGCCGACCTGATCGCTGGCGACAATCTCACGGTGATAGATGGGCGCATCGGTGGTGAAGCGGGCTGTAACAAGCTGGCGGCGGATATATGGTGCGGGATCAACACCATCGACGGGCAGCGTGAGCACATCACCTGACCAGACGAGCAGCCCGGCCCAGATCCAGCCTTTTTGCCCCTGATACTCGACTTGCAGCCAATTGCTGCGCGGCGAACGCCCAATCGCAGGCAGCGTTGTGGCGGGCGGCACAACGATCAGGCGTTCAAAGCTTTCATTGGGGCCTGTCCGCAGCGAACTGTAATCCTGCGTCGTCACGTACACGCCCGTGTCCTGTGCTGCGAGCGGGGCCACCAGGCCGCACAGTACGCACAGTAGGATTGCAGCAGAGCGAGAGAGTATTGGCACTAACATCCTCATTGTGCGCCGCCTTTTGCTGTTAAGGTCGTCCATGCGGTGACGCTCTGAATATCCGAGCCGAGATCAATCACGCGGCCTGTCTCGGCGTCCAGGATCAAGAGGGTTGGACGATTGACCTCATACGTACTCGGCACGATCAGCGCTGCCTGCACCAGCAGATAACGGCTGTCGGGCGACCAGGTGATGAGGCTGACGCCCTGATTCTGATCCGTACCGGGCAGACAGTAGCGCACGCGCTGTTTGGCCTGACTATCCCACACGATCAGGCGCGGCAGTTCACGC